>JBCDFX010000016.1:0-22262 GCA_039177155.1 Cyanobacteria bacterium P01_H01_bin.119 | reverse complement strand
GCTAGAAGTCAAATCCACTTATCAGCCCAAGAGACCAGTGGAGCAGGACTAGAAAAGTTGCACATCGCCTTATGTACGCAATCTTGTGTGAGTGCGAGCATCCTGCTCGCGTATGGCCAGAGGCAACCAAGATAGTCGTACTCATTGGCGCAAAAGTCGTAGCGTTTAGATTACCGGACTGCAACGATTTGAAAAATATCTAAAAGCCATCTGGATTGATAAGAATATTTGAGGTTTAACTCACGCCATCAAATTAAGCTACTTGAAGCGTTTAAGGGAAATAAGGACGATTTAAAGGACCTGTGCGACCTCCAAATAAACCTGTTACCCATGATGCGGAACCCGGGACTTGAACCCGGAAGTCCTTGCGAACACTAGAACCTGAATCTAGCGCGTCTACCAATTCCGCCAGTTCCGCTAGCAGCAGGCCTAAACCCGCGATTCATAATCATGCGGTACAACAGGGTATTCGTCAACCTGAAAAGGCCGCGATCGCCCCAGTATTTTTACCTATCATCCTTTCCTCCGAGGACACAAAGACAAATTCAAATCAAAATCCTTGGGGAACATCTATTTTCAAGCGAGTAGTTTCATGTAGAATCAAGACCAAAATTCTGTGTAACCAATTGTTGCAATTTTGGAGGGCACGTCCATTTCTGCTTTATCTGACCTAAACAAATCCTCGACATCCCTTGACGCCGAGACCTCTGCTCTAGAGATTTGGGGGCAATCTTCGCTGAGCGGACACGTTGAGATCAGCGGCGCAAAAAATTCTGCGCTGGTAGTGATGGCAGGCGCATTGCTGTGTTCCCAAGATTGCCGCCTCCGCAATGTGCCCTCGTTAGTGGATGTGGCTCGCATGGCCGACGTGCTGCTGTCCCTGGGCGTAAGCCTAAAGCAAGTCGATAACACCCTAGAAATCGACGCCAGCCAGCTTACCCATTCCCGCGCTCCCTATGAGCTGGTAAGCAAGCTGCGGGCTAGCTTTTTTGTCATTGGCCCACTGCTGGCCCGGCTAGGAGTTGCCCGGGTGCCGCTGCCCGGTGGCTGTGCCATTGGTGCCCGCCCGGTAGAACTGCACGTTCAGGGGCTGCAGGCTATGGGCGCTGATGTTTATATCGACCATGGCACCGTTCATGCCTGTGTGCGTGGCAGCCGCAGGCGGCTGCAGGGTGCCAGAATTTACCTGGACTACCCCAGCGTTGGCGCAACAGAAACTCTGATGATGGCCGCGACCTTAGCAGAGGGGGAAACCATTATTGAAAATGCTGCCCAGGAGCCTGAAGTTGTCGATTTGGCCAACTTCTGCCGGGCAATGGGGGCGCGCATCCGAGGTGCGGGGACCAACACCATTACCGTCGCTGGGGTACACAGTCTGCACTCAACCGACTACAGCATTGTGCCCGATCGCATTGAAGCGGGCACATTTTTGGTTGCTGGCGCTATTACTCGCTCAGAGATTACCCTTGGGTCGGTGATTCCGGAGCATTTGACCGCCGTGATTGCCAAGCTGCAGGCGGCGGGGGTCACTGTCACCTGCGACTCTCCCAGACAGTTGCGGATTCAGCCTGGGCGTCAAATTTTAGCGACTGATATCCAAACGCTGCCCTATCCCGGCTTCCCGACAGATATGCAGGCCCAGTTTATGGCTCTAATGACTCTGGGTAACGGCAATAGCCTAATCACCGAAACGGTATTTGAAAATCGACTGCACCATGTGGCTGAGTTTGTTCGCATGGGCGCAGATATTAAGCTCAACGGCAACTGTGCCATCGTGCGCGGCGTACCGTCTCTATCGGGTGCCCCGGTGATTGGCTCAGATTTGCGGGGGTCGGCGGCACTGGTGCTGGCGGGGCTAGCTGCGGACGGCAAAACCGTGGTCAAAGGGCTCCAGCACTTAGATCGGGGTTATGAAAACCTAGAGGCCAAGCTATTAAACCTCGGTGCCCAGATTAAACGCGTCTCTCCCAACGAGGAGGCTCAGTCGGAGCATCAGACAGAGAGTCCGAATATGGGGGCTGAGCAATCGGCTCTCTGAAAGAAAAATTGAGAGAAACATCGGTTTGAGTCAACAGCCAGAGCGGCACAGACTCAACAAGCGCGATTGGGGTGAGCAGAGTCGAACCCCACGCGTGGATGATTAAGTCAGTCAGTTCTATTCATGACCTGCCTTAGATCTGCTTGCCCTTGGGAATATCGCTATACTGTGCGATAGGTTTGTTCTATAGCTGTTTTGCTCTGTGACTGTGTCAATGGTGCCTTCTAAACAAATTTTGATGGGGCTAAAGGCCGATCATTTTCGGCATCCGTTGGATTTAGAGGCGACTGCAGCGCTGCGGCAGTTAGCCGGCTTGGATGTGGCCGTGCGCACATTGCTTGGCCCCCTGGCTGAGCAATTTATGTATGTGGAAAATATTGCGGCCAGCGTTTTGGTTGGCGATCGCCAACTGCCAGAGCTGCACCAGCTTCTGGTCGATGCCTGCCGGGTGCTGGATTTGGAGACGCCCCAGCTCTATGTAAAGCAGCACCCCATGCCCAATGCCTACACCTTTGCCATGCGGGGGCAGCGGCCCTTTATTGTGGTCCATACCTCTTTGATTGACCTGTTGACGCCGGCAGAAATCCAGGCGGTGATTGGTCATGAATTAGGTCATCTGAAGTGCGACCACAGCGTTTATTTGACCCTGGCCAATGTGATTACCCTGATGGCCAGTCAGATTCCGTTTGG
This sequence comes from Cyanobacteria bacterium P01_H01_bin.119, assembly GCA_039177155.1. Classification (GTDB taxonomy): domain Bacteria; phylum Cyanobacteriota; class Cyanobacteriia; order Phormidesmidales; family Phormidesmidaceae; genus JBCBZT01. The sequence goes on along the minus strand of JBCDFX010000016.1, from coordinate 19,534 downwards.
GGGTACCCTGGTGCAAAATCTGCAGACTCAGATTATGGAGTGGGTACGCTGCGCTGAGTTTACCTGCGATCGCGCTGCGCTACTGGTTGCTCAGGATTCCAAAGTGGTGGCCTCTGTGTTGATGAAGCTCTCCGGCGGTTCTCCGACCCTAGCTCCCAAGCTCAATGTGGAGGCATTTATTGACCAAGCCCGCGCCTACGATGCGGTGAGCAAGAGTGAGCTGGGTCAGGCTTTAAAGCAGATGCGCACCAGTGAATTGACCCACCCTGTCCCGGTGCTGCGGGCGAGGGAGATTGACCAGTGGGCCAGTAGCCAGGACTACCACAAACTGTTACAAACGGGCAAAAATCAGTATAATAATGAAGCCAATTCTAAGGGCGGATGGCGAAATTGGTAGACGCACCACACTCAAAATGTGGCGGCTTCGGCCGTGAGAGTTCGAGTCTCTCTCTGCCCATTTTTATATTTTTAACAGACTGAGCCAGGTTAGATGATCTGGCTCAATATTTTGTGGTTAACTCTCTAGCGACGTAGCCAGTTCTACTTTGGCTTTATCTAGCGCTTCGGTGAGTTTATCGGGATTACGCCCCCCTGCTTGGGCCAGATTGGGGCGACCACCGCCGCCGCCGCCAGTAATTTTAGCGATCGCGCCGATAAACTTCCCGGCCTGCAAGCCTGCCTGATTGACTGCCGGGCTAAAGGCAGCGACAAGACTGACTTTGCCCGCTGCCGGAATCGAACCCAGCACGACAGCGCCTTCTCCGAGCTTTTGCAGCAGTCGCTCGGCAGCGGTTTTGAGGGCATCGGCATCGCTGCTGCCCAAGTTAGCCACCAGGATTTTGACCGCGCCGACTGTTTCGGCCTGATCTAGTAGACTGTCGCTTTTGGCGATCGCCAGTTCCGACTGCAGCCCGGCAAGCTGCTTCTGGGTCGCTTTAAGCTCTTCTTGGAGCGCATTGACTCGGGGTAAAATTTCTTCAGGCTTAGCTTTGAAGCGATCGCTGAGGTCTCGCACCACCTGATCTCGCAGATTAAGATAGTCCAGCACTGCTGGCCCGGCCACGGCTTCAATCCGGCGAACTCCGGAGGAGATTCCAGATTCTGAGACAATTTTGAACAGCCCAATTTCGGCAGTATTGGTTACATGGGTGCCGCCGCACAGCTCCATTGACACTCCCGGAAAGTCAATAACGCGCACCTCAGCCCCATATTTTTCGCCAAACATCGCCGTGGCCCCTTTGGCTTTGGCCTCATCCAGGGCCATGATGGCAATATCGGCGCTGTGGGCCTCGGCAATCCAGGTGTTGACCTGGGCTTCAACCTGCTGCACTTCTTCAACGCTAAGGGCGCGGGGACAGTTAAAGTCAAACCGCAGACGGTCAAAGGCGACCAAAGACCCCGCCTGGGAAATGCCTTCATCCACAATCTTTTTGAGCGCTGCCTGCAGCAGATGGGTGGCTGTGTGATTTGCCATGGCGCGGCGCCGACAGGCTCGATCAATTTGCGCCGTAACGCGATCGCCCACGGAGAGCCTGCCCCGCTCAACTCGGCCCGCGTGGATAAAGATATTGCCCTGCTTTTGCACATCTTCTACCCGAATCACCACGGCATCCCCGGATAAATAGCCGCGATCGCCGATTTGCCCCCCCGACTCTGCATAGAACGGCGTATTTTTAAGGACAACTTGAACGATATTGCCGGCCTCAGCCGTCTCAACTGCGGCACCATCCACCAGCAGGGCCTCCACGGTAGAGGGGTCGCTGCTGCGGGTGTAGCCCGAAAATTCAGTTGCCGCCAGGGTGCCGGCCAGTTTCTCTAAGCTGTCCTGCACGGTTAGATCAATGGTTTCATGGGCGTCTTTAGAGCGCTGGCGCTGCTGCTCCATCTCTGCTTCAAAGCCGTTAGTGTCCACCGTTAGGCCATTTTCCTCGGCGATTTCCTGGGTTAGCTCTAGGGGAAATCCGTAGGTGTCGTAGAGGATAAAGGCATCTGCGCCAGAAATCTGCTGACTTTGCCGCTGCAAAATCTCCGACAGCAGCTTTTCGCCCCGCTCCAGGGTTTCTAAAAATCGAGCTTCTTCCCGGTTTAGCTCGGCTTTAACCACCCCTGCCCGCTCTCTTACCGCCGGATAGGCCACTTCTGAAAGGGCGATCGCGGTTTCGGCGACGGCTTCAATAAACGGCCCCTCAATACCAATCAGTCTGCCATGGCGCACCACCCGGCGAATCAGACGACGCAAAATATAGCCTCGGCCCACGTTAGAAGCGGTGATACCGTCTGTGATCATATGCACCACAGCGCGCACATGATCGCCAATCACTTTGAGAGACACCTTAATCTTCTCAGTGGCAGCGGCGTAGTTTATCCCAGCCAGCTTGGCCGCCGTGCTGATAATAGGCAGAATCAGATCGGTTTCATAGTTATTAGGCACCTGCTGCAAAATTTGGGCCATGCGCTCTAGGCCCATGCCTGTGTCAATATTCTGCTTCGCCAGGGGAGTCAGCTTGCCGTTTGCATCCCGGTTCGACTCCATAAAGACCAGGTTGTAGAACTCAATAAAGCGGCTGTCGTCTTCTAGATCAATCGCGTCGTCTCCCCGTTCGGGGTGGAAGTCGTAGTAAATTTCAGAACAGGGGCCGCACGGCCCGGTGGGACCGGAAGCCCAGAAGTTATCGTCGGCTCCCATGCGAATAATGCGCTTTGGCGGCACCCCGATTTGATCTTTCCAGATGTCGAAGGCCACGTCATCGGTTTCAAACACGCTCACCACCAGTTGCTCTGGCGGCAGTCTAAAGACTTCTGTAGAGAGTTCCCAAGCCCAGGCGATCGCCTGCTCTTTGAAATAGTCGCCGAAGCTAAAGTTGCCCAGCATCTCAAAAAAAGTGTGGTGGCGCGCGGTGCGGCCCACATTTTCAATATCGTTGGTGCGAATACACTTTTGAGAGGTAGTGGCGCGATCGCAGGGGGCCGGGCGCTGCCCCAAAAAAATAGGCTTGAACTGCAGCATGCCCGCAATGGTAAGCAGCACCGTTGGATCTTCAGGCACCAAAGACGCGCTGGGCAGCGGCTGATGTCCCCGCTGGGCATAAAAGTCCAAAAATGTTTGGCGAATCTCAGCGCCGCTGAGCTTAACCAGATTGGGTTGGGGCCGGGAACCAGACATGGTGCAATTCGATAAGACTGTAATTCGACAAGACTGTGGGTTTAACGGCGGCGGGGCGATCGCCCGACGGAGCGGTTCACACCCGATTAGCGATCGCCAAATGCTTAGATTCTAGTCTACTTGCATGTTAAGCAATTCAGCTCCTCAGCTATTGCCAAAGGAAAAACTCTGGCTTTTCAATCGGATTGCGCTAAGCAATCCAGATCCTCAACTTCTACCGGCTTAACTCAATGAAGCCTTGGCTATCGTTGGTATAGCAGTCAAAGGGACGATCGAAAGGTTCGGGCAGGGTTGCCAGTCAGATGCCTCTGTGCCAACGACTACAGCGACACTGGGCGTGGTGAGCAATCTGACCAGTTTGCTAGGCGATGGGGATTGGCAAGGGTAGGAAGGCTCTTGATTCTACACAGCAAGCTCTATTTCAGCCTGAGGATGTCTCTAGAATCACTCCATCATAATTATCGCTTGCCAATCCCAAATACAAGGGCGTTTCATCAGTTAACCGCCAAAACCTGACACAGCAAGCTGTAAACACGCCCGCTCTAATGACTTAGATAAGGGCGATAACCATTGCCATAACAGGAGTTGAAGTTTAACTGATGATAGCCCTAGCGCTATGGGTTTCAATTAGCGGAACTGTCAATTAGATCTAATAGATCTAAATAGGAAGGCTAAGCTTGAGCCTGCCTAAATTGACGTTTTGCAAATAAAACACCGCCCAGGGTCAACAGCCCCATAATCATCCCAGGCTCAGGAACTGAAGCCTGATCGTCAACCAGCTCGACTCGAAAGCGAGCAACTTCGTATCCAGGGGCAGTGAAGTCTGCGCCAGGAAAGGCCGCTAAAACTCGCCCGTTAGGGTCGAAGCCTGGGTGTAGGGTCACCACGCCGTTTTCATCAATCCCCGTGTTGAGAGCGCTCTGCCCCAGAAAAGCGGTGCTAAATTCAGCCTCGTCGTTGACCTCGGTGCCGCCATCGAGCACTTGTGCCCCTGTGACAATAAAATCAGCCCCGATAAAGCTGCCCGCATCATCAAAGATTTGATGGGCCAGTGGATTGCCATTTGCGATAAAGGCATCGTTACTGGGGATAATCATTGAGGCATAGCTAAAATACTGACCGCTGGTAGGGTCGACCTCAAAGGTAAAGCTGGTACTTTCACCAGGCGCTAAGGGGGGGATGTTAGGGCCATTCAGGGTACCTTGGCTACCGCCGGAAACCTCCGAGTCAAAGCGAGCAGATAGGGGGCCAGTTTCACCGTCTTCAACCAGGGCTTCAGTCCCGCCGAACCCGTCCAGGGAAACGTCACGGTCGTAGATATCGAAACTGCCGTCGTGAAACCCAACCCATACGGGGGTCAGGAAGTTGCCGTCAGTCGGGGCTAAGCTATCTACCGTTACTTTTAGCGTTGCGGCCATCGCGGAGGCAGTCAGGGCTGTGGTAGCGCCGATTGCCAGGGTGGATGCGATCGCGACTTTTCGAGCCAAGTCCATCGAAATCAATGGGCAATTGTTCATGGATTTAAACGCAAGTAGTGTGAACCAAACAGTGTCCAAGTCCAGATTTGAGGGTTCTCCGATAGGAAGACGCCACATTTCGATCTGGACATGGTTTAAGCGAAAATACTTATGCATTTTCGCCCCCCAACTTTACGAAGGCTTGACTAAACTACGGCTGAGCCCAAAATGAGAGGAGACTGAAGAGCCCCCATCTTGTTCAAATCTTTAAATTTGCAATTTCTTCACTACAGTTAGGCCATAACTCAGCGAATCCGTTTAAGTGCGATCGCTGATGGCAGCTCCTCTTTGCTTGAGCTGACGGGCATTTAAGAAATTTCAGGATATGCTGGCGATCGCCGATAAAGCAGCAGCGTCAGCGCCATGTTGAGTGCAGCTGTGCTCTGGGTATACAAGGTTTATCGAGGGCTAAAGCGATGGGCAGCCGTAGACTATTGGGCTGACTCGGAGCTATTTTGTTCAGTCTCACGGATTAGAGTAACGACATGACTTCTTTGCCAAACTTTATTATCGTAGGTGTTCAAAAATCAGGCACAACCTCTATTTATAGCTATTTAGATCAACACCCACAGATATATTTAAGCCCGGTCAAAGAGCCTCATTTCCTTGAGCGTGACTGGGAAAACTATTATCTGCAAGGTAAAGCTCGCAACCCCAAGCGTATTGATACCTTTGAAAAGTATGAAGCCCTATTTGAAGGTGTGACCAATGAGATAGCAATTGGCGAAGCCTCCTTAAACTGTTTATTTCACCATGATGAATCTATTCCTCAGATTCTAAAATATGTGCCAGAAACTCAAATTATTATTATTTTAAGAAATCCTGCTGAGCGAGCCTACTCAGACTATCTAATGCATATGAGAGACGCTATAAACTCTGATGGTACGGTGCCATTTTCTTACATTATAAAAGAAAGATTTGATCGTTCCTATATTACGCAAAAAGGTTTCTACAGCGATGGAGTTAAACATTTTAGAGACGTATTTGGCACAGAACGAGTACATATATTTTTGTACGACGACTTAAGGAAAGATACGGGTAAATTTTTAAAGGATATTTATCAAGCTATTAAAGTCGATACAGAATTTGAGGCGGACTTTTCAAAGCGAGCTCAAACAGCTCAGGTGCCAAAAAACAAAACCGTTAATCGAATTTTAAACACTAAAAATCCCATTCGCTCGACAGTGGCCTCTGGACTGCGTCGGGTAATGCCATTAAATATACGGCAACAAATACGCAGCTCTATCGTTAGTCTCAATTCATCGGATAAGAGCGCAGCCCCTTTCAGCCCAGACGATCGCTCAGCTCTAGTGCAGCTTTATAGAGAAGATATCTTGCGTCTGCAAGACTTATTGCAAAGAGACTTATCCAATTGGCTAACGTAAAAGTTTCAAAGTTTGCCGTACAACATATGGCAATCCGGCTTGAATTCTGAACAGAAATAGGCTTACACCCCGTTTCATATCTTGATTAGGCAACGCCCTTTTTTTATCAGGTTGATATAGCCTGCTTTGACTTGATCCAGCAGTTGTTTTGCCAGTCTGTTGGCTCAGGAAGCGGAACCTGCCATACATAAAAAAGTCAGCTTGTTCACTTTGCCTGAAATAAAAGTGATTTTCGAGTTCTGCCAAGGTGATGGTATGAGCCTGCTAAGAATCTGTCATGCTGTTATCCGATGCGGCAGTTTAAAGGCAACTATGGCAAGGTTGGAGATAAAGGCCCATTGGGATATCGGCGTGTCTCTACTGATTGCCGTAATCGCTTTGGGACTGGTAATCAAGCAAGGCGGCTTTATCGGCTACCCGCTGCTGATCGCGATCGCCCTGGGCAGCCTTTGTCATCTCCGCCGGGGGGCTAGTCTAAAGCAGTTGGGTAAAAATATGTTGGCCAATGTGCAGCGAGCAGCCCCCGTAATGGTGATTTTGCTGCTGATTGGCGGTGTCACGGCAACCTGGATGGCGGCGGGCACTGTGCCCGCGCTGGTTTACTACGGTTTGGGTTTGGTTAATCCCAAACTGTTTATTCTGTCCGCCTTTTTGCTCACTAGCGCGATTTCGGTCCTGATTGGGACATCTTTTGGCGCAGCAGGCACAGTGGGTGTAGCCCTAATGGTGATGGCCCGCAGTGGGGAGATTAATCTGCACTGGGTGGCGGGGGCCATTATTGCTGGGGCCTATGTGGGCGATCGCTGCTCGCCCCTATCTTCCAGCGCCCATTTTGTCGCTGCGCTGACCCGCAGCAACATTTATCAAAACCTTAGGTTAATGGTGCAAACCTCCGGGTTGCCCTTGCTGCTGAGCTGCGGCATTTATCTGGTTCTATCTCTAATGCAGCCTCTGACTGTGCGCGATCGCAGCCTGATAACCGCCATTCCGCAAGCCTTCCATTTACACGGGTTGACCCTAGCACCTGCGATTGTGGTGGTGGTGCTGGCCAGCCTGCGAGCTAACGTCAAACTTATCCTGGCCCTTAGCCTCTTGATTGCCGGAGGGCTCGCCACCGGGCTTCAGGGTATGGACGCGATCGCATTGGGAAAAACCGTACTGACGGGCTACGGTATGGCGAGTGAAAGTCCGCTATCAGAAATTTTTCGCGGCGGCGGCATAGCCGGTATGATGCGGGTTTGTTTGATTGTAATCCTGTCAACGGCCCTGGCCAGTTTGGTGGTGCCTGCCCTGAGCCAATTTAGGTCGCCGCTGCAGCCCCCAACCCAAGGACAGCCGACGTCCTATCTGTTTCGACGAACCGCTGGCATTGGCCTGTTTGCCGCAGTTGTAGGCTGCACCCAGACCCTGGCAATTTTGCTTACTCAGCAGCTCACCCAGCCAGCCTACGATGCTGCCGCCGCAACCGCATCTCGCCATGCCCTAGATATTGAAGATACCGCCGTCGTGATGTCGCCCCTGGTGCCCTGGAATATTGCCGGATTTGTCCCCGCCGCTATTTTAAGCAGCGATGCCGGGTTTATTCCCTATGCGGTTTATCTCTATCTATTGCCGTTGGTAAGCCTGATCGTTTCGCGCCCAATGAACTCAGCAAAATCCGGCGTTCCAGCCCTGCCAGATGCCAAATCAGTGCTGTAGCGGCTTTAAATTCTGATTAACTGCGGCTAAATCAAACGCCTCTGGGTCAAAGTCGCCGCCTATCCAGTCGATTAGCTCAATCGCTTCGGGATCGCTGGGGTCATCCCAGCGGGAGAGCATATCCTCGTAGCCCCAAATCCCGCCGCAGTCTTCTGGGGGGCAGGCCCGTTTTCCCTTTAAGCAGCGGGGAAGGGGCCCCTCAATTTCATCGGCGGTCAAGATTTTTTCAACCAAAATTTGATGCAGCCAGCCATCGCCAAAGTCGTAGGTGTAGCGAAATTTGTTTTTAACGCCTAGGGTCAGCATCGCCAGGGTCACGGATGCTTGATTTTGCACATCGTCCCCCAGGGCCTCAGGGCTGGGGTCCCCGTAGTGCTTATGGTCAATTTCAAACCCGTGCAGATGAGCCCCTTTCCACCCCATAACCAACTGCAGGACCTGGTGCAAATCTTCTAGGGTTGCAAGGCTAGAGATTAAAAACCGCCGCCAGATAGGCGGCTGGCTATCCACCAGGGTAACTTTGAGCTGAAAGATTGCCGGTCTTAAAGCAGCCATCTAAAGCTGCGCTCCGTAGGCATTTAGCCAGTCTTGACCCAGTTGAATCGTAATATCTGAGCTTAGATCGCCCGTGCTCTCCACTCGAACTTCGCCAATGCCTAGGAACCGCTGAATCATCTCAGCACTCTCTACATCTCCCTGCTGAGCGATAATACGAGTCACATCTAAAGACTGATTAAGGGCGCGATCGCTCACCACATTACTAAACCCGCTCTCATAGAGAATATTCGCCATAGACTGAGCCGCGCCATCGCTGCCCGTGCTGTTCTGAATGGCAATTCTCACATAGGCCGGATCAACGGCCTCCGCGTAGGCTAGGCCATAACCAAAGTAGCGATCGCGCATAGCGGCAATATCCCCTGGGCTAGGCAACCAGTAGCTGCGATCGTACTGCCCCGGCGGGCTAAAATTCCCCGGCAGCATTAGCATCTGTACCTGGGCGCGATCGATCTTTGCGGTAAAGCCCGTTAGAGCCAGCAGTTCTTCAACACTTAAGTTAGTGTCCAAATTGGACTGCACCACCTCCAAAATCTTCGGCATTCGGCCAATGGTCGTCGGTGTTAGGGCTTGCTCTACCATGGAGCGCATTAGCATTTGCTGTCGCTGAATCCGGCCAATATCCCCATTTTCGTCGTAGCGGAAGCGCAAAAACTGCAGCGCCTGATCGCCATCTAACGTCTGCTCCCCGGCCTTTAGATTGATATACAAATGCTGGCTATCATCTTGATATTTCATATCCTTAGGCACATTGACCGTTACCCCTCCCAAGGCATCCACCAGCTTTTCGACCCCCTGGACATTAATGCGAATATAGCGATCGATTGCGACCCCTCCTAGCAAATCGCTAACAGACTGGGCGCTCAAGGCCGGACCGCCCAAACGGTTGGCCTCATTGAGTTTGGTTAGTCGCCCCTGCACCATTGTGCGCGTATCGCGAGGCAAAGATAGCACAACTAGCTGATCGGTCTCCGGATTAAACCGGACAAGCAGCATCGTATCGGATAACCCATCTACGGAGTTGACTAGGGCGTGGTAGCCCGCATTCTGCAGCTCCGGCGGCACCACATCAACATCGGTGGTTAAGACCTTTGTTCCTAGTACCAGAATATTTACAGGGCGGGTTAATCGAGGCAGCCGCAGGCTGTTGCCCGCCAGCATCGGATCATCTTGGTTAAAAACCTCAGCCTCTTCGTCGGTTAATTCACTCTGCAGCAGAGGAGTGCTGGAGAGCGAGACCGCCAGCAGTGCGCCCGCAGTTGCAGAGAGACTAGCGACAATCGCCAACACTAGGCTGACCCCTATCCATCGGGGCATTCGAGTTTGACGCGGCTGACGCATCACCTTAACCCGGTTGGGTGACGTATGGCGACGGGTGATCTTTTGGGGGGACACAAGCTACCTCATTCAAAAGGGTCGAAAGGTTAGGGCGTGTCATCAGTTAAGCGCAGAAGCCTGATAGGGCAAGCTGTAAATACGCCCACCCTAATCAACTGCCTAAGGGCTGCAGCCCTTGCTGTGGCAGGAGTTAAACATCTAACTGATGACAGCCCCTAGGCAGAAGACCCGTTTCGGCTTAGGTGATGGTAGCAACTTTTTTAGATTTTGATCTTTAATACAAAATTTTTACGAAAGTTCATAGCCAATTACAAACGCTAAGGCAGGCGATCGCTCAACTGACTCACCCCCGGTAATCGCAACGACTTACCCCGCCAAAGCCGAATCATCAGCCATAAATTCGTCAAAAAATATCCGGTGCTAATCAGACTGCCTGTCACCAGCAGCCGCACCGATAGCGCCGCTGACTCCGATAGCTCAGCCCCGGCCCCCATCGAGATATAGGCGATTAACCAGCCCATCGCCAAAGTCACCACCAGCCGGCTCACCGCCTTTTCTTCACGTCCGGCCCGGTTGCCCATCAGTGACCAAACCGCAGGGACAAACCCAAACACCGGCACTAAATAGATAAACAGCTTCAATCGATCCAAATCTTGCGGAGGTTGGGGAATTCGATTGGGGAACGGCATGGGCCACCTGGCCTTAAAAGGAGAATTCAGCCTTTTAAGGTTAACCGAAGATGGGCTTGAGCGTCTTCTAAAGCGCTCTCGGGGGGGGCTCCCAGCAGGGTCGCCTCAATAGCGCGGCCAAAACTCTCAGAGAGATAGCGATAGCCAGGCACCACCGGACGAGACTTAGCCCAGTCCATCTGTTTCAGGAAAACCTCCAGCGTCGGGTTTTTAGCGATAAAGGCTTGATAGTCTGGGCTATTGCGCACGGCTAGGTTAACAGGCAAATACCCGGTTTCCAATGCCCAAGGCAGTTGAAAAGCTTCACTCAAAATAAAGTCTAAAAATTCGTAGGCTGCCGCTGTTTTTTCCGGCGTCGTCTTCATCAAAAAGAGGTTTTCGCCGCCCACCACGGCTGCCGGCTGATCTTTCACGGGAATGGGAAACACATCAAAATCAATGCCGGCTTGAGCCATTTGCGGCAGCGTCCACGGCCCGGTAATCTGCATCGCGACCTTACCCGCCAGAAAGTTATCAATATCGTAGCCCCGCTCTGGTGATGACAGCAGCGCCGACCCGTCCTGGACTAAGGTTGCGCCCAGTTCCAGCGCCGCTACCGTCCCCGGATTGACCAAATCTCCCTGCTGACCCTGATTTAAGTAGCCGTTAGCGCTGTAGACAAACGGCATCCAGGCAAAGACCGTCCATTCTCCCTTGCCCAGAGATAGAAAAATGCCCTGTTGATCGACGCGATCGTCGCCGTCAGTGTCTAGAGTCAACTGTTTAGCCGCCTGCCGCAGGGCTTCCCAAGTCTGCGGCACCTCTACCCCAGCGGCCTCAAATAGGCTGGGCCGATAGAACACAGCCGCATTGTTAGTGGCAAAAGGCACCGACCAGGTTTTGCCCTCTAGGGTCATCGTGGCAAACAGCGCCGGATCGATTTGAGCTGCCGTATCCGAGCGGGTAAGCCAGTGGTCTAGCGGCTGAAGGGCTTCCAACTCTACCAGTTGTCCGGTCAGGGTCGGCACGTACCACAGCAAATCTGGAGCAGCATCGCCCACCACAGCGGTCAAAATTTTGGGGATTTGCTGATCGGGCTGGCCCACATAAAGGGATTCCACCTCAATACGGGGGTGGGCCGCATTGAACTGCTGAACCAGGCGTTGAAAAACTTCTCGGTTAGCGGCTGGACTAATCCCTTGCCACAGGGTGAGGTGAACCACCTCTGACGCCGCTTGGGATGGCCAGACCTGAAATGCTGTCGGGAGACGACAACTGCTAAGCAGCAACAGCAGGCTACTCAGTAAAATCGCAATCCAGATTTTAGGAATTTTCTGCCACCTCAGACGCTGCTCCATACCATCGATATTAATTTAGCCAGCTTGCTTACCGCGCATCTAGCGATCGCACTATCTTTATTCGAGCCCTAAATTTTGTCCTAGTTCTTCAACAAATTCTCTTTCATCAGGAATGCTGTATTCAACTGCTATCTCCTGACATAGTTTTATGAGCTACTTTTGTTCAGAGGAACTAAGCTGCTGTAAAATATCGGAAATTTCTTCCATTAGAGAAACAGCAGAGTCAGGATTTATCATATTTTCACTGCTAAACTCCAGGAAGACAATAGTACCAGCTATTGCTTTTACCAAACTCTTATTAAGGCTCATTTACAACTCTCACACTGAGTACGTCATTGATGCCTAAGTCATCAAAAAATCTCTGAGAGGCTGCTTTAAAGGGTCGGATTCAGGTATCGGATGGCACCGATGATCTGCATCTGGAACCCCAAAAAGCTTATTCTATCGTTCCAAATTGGATAACCCCGACATGCCTAAATTCAAGCCTCAAGTGCGATCGCACTGACCGCCAGCGCATGGCAGAACAAGCAAAGGCTATGGCCGATCAAGCGGCCGCCAATGAGACTGAGCATTGAGCCTTTCGGGAAAACATTCAAGTCCTCCTGGCTGAAATTGCCCGCATCTGGCAACGACTCCAGGTCAGCTAGTCTCCCTGGAATTGTCTGGAGCAGAAAAGGTTCTAGCCTGGGCCAACACTTGATCTACCTGCGGTCCGTGGAAGAAACGCTCCGTCTAACTCCCCGTCCTGTCAAAGATCAGGGCAATACGCTTCCCGTCAATGTTTGGGATAGGCAAGGTGGCGATCGCACTGGCCAAGATTTTGATGTGTTCGTCGCTCTCCTGCTCAGTAGTTCACAATAAGGGGAGGTGCGATCGCGCAAGTTCGTGTCACTCATCCCGACAGAAACATCGAAATCAATTAACCGATGACTTCTATGGATAACGCTAACGTTCTCGATATATTAGAGCGCCATCCCGATAAAGTCAGTGGGGTCTGGGTCTTTAAGGGCACTCGCGTTCCTGTCTCTGCACTGTTTGAGAATCTCAAGGATGGGGCCTCCATTGACCAGTTCTTAGACTGGTTTCCTGGTGTCTCCCGTCCTCAGGTCGTGGCCCTCCTGGACTACGAACTCACGCTTTTGGAGCAAACCGCTAGCTAGTGAAGATTCTGTTCGACCAGGGTACGCCTGTACCCCTTCGTCGATTTCTATCAGGACACAACATTGATACCGCCTATGAACGAGGATGGTCAGAGCTTACCAACGGTAATTTGCTCACTCGGGCAGAGCAAGAGGGTTATGAACTACTGATCACAACAGATCGTAATCTGCATTATGAGCAAAATTTAGCCAATCGCAAAATTGCTATCGTCGTTTTAATGACAACCTCGTGGCCTCGCATTCAGGAGCAAACCGATCGCATTCAGGCAATCATCGATCTTATTCAACCTGCTACTTACCAGGAAATCTTTATCGATTAGTGCAATCGCACGCTTCGTTGGACATTACCCGATGGTGACAGCAATTATGCAACCCGTTGGCGATTGATTAAATCTTACGTGACCAAGCAAGCTAGACATCGACTCAACGCAGATAGCAAATTAAGCGAGTCTCGAAAAAAGCGGCGAGAAGGGAATTTCTGGCAAAGATGATTTTGGGAAGATTGGATTCGAGACGAAGCCGATTATTGGCGATATTGTGATTATATTCACCGCAATCCGGTACGGCATGGGCTGTGCAAAAGCCCGATGGCATGGGTATATTCGAGCTTTCATCGGTTTGTTAGGAATGGTGTGTACCCGTGTGACTGGGGAGGTGGCATAGAACCAGAAATGCCTGCGGGGTTTTGGGATGTTTGAATTGATGCGTCGCGACGCATCCTACAAGATCCAGCGATCGCACTAATTACGAGTCAGATGGAATGGCGCATGATTATGGCCAGGACATTGTTACTCCAAACTCTCTAGTACTTTGGCGATCGCGGCCCTTGCCGACTTGATAGGCGACCCTGTTACACCGAGCCACTCAAAGGTAGGCGAGCGATCAAGCAGGGTAGTCACCGTGTAGGTCGCAATCTGAAGCTGTTTTTCGGGCACATTTGGATACTCGCGCTTCAGGGCCTCACCTACAGTCCAGAACATTTTTTCGTAGCTCTGCTGAATACGATCACGAACAGCCTCAGATCGCGTGGCATAGGCCAGGATCTCTGTCCATAGAATGTCAATCCGTAGTATGGCAGCATCTTGCTGACCGCAGAATATATCCACAAGTTCCATGACGCCAACAGGTCTTTCCAGATTGACCAGTGCCTCGCTCATCCGCAAGTCAAAGCCATCAACGATTCGTTTGATCATCGCATCGACTAAAGCCTCGCGATTTTTGAAATAGTGACTGATCATTTTCCGATCCATCCCAAGCACCTGAGCGATGTGTTGGAAGGAGGTTCCATCAATTCCTCGTTCTAGGATGCACTGCTCGAATGCGTTCAGTATGTCTTCTCGCCGCTCGATAGCCAGGCTTTTCCGTCCCACGCCCAAAACTCCCCTGTAGGCAAACGCATTCGACAACTCTTCGAGACTACACGATGAGTAAAGGGGTTGACAGAATAAATTCATCATCTGTAGGGTTAATTTGGATTCATCAAATGATGAATTAATTTGGATTCATCAGAATTTATCCGGTAAAATCACAAGCTTTATTTCAAACAGGTTGCGAACTGTAGGAGCTGTACATGACGGATGAGCTAACGGGCGATGGGCGTTTTGCTAATCTCAGCGGCGCTGATTATCGGGTTCGGATCGAAGGGAAGAGCGATCGCGTTGTCTTGATGATTCATGGCTGGCCAGATGATGGCAGGCTCTGGCGCAACCAGGTTGCTTCAATCGTCGGTGCGGGTTATACAGTAGTCGCTCCCGACCTCTTGGGGTACGGTGAAAGCGATGTGCCGGAAGACCCTTCACGTTGCTCGGCCGCAGCGATGGCCCATGATCTGCTTTCGCTCATTGAATTGCTGTCACCTTCGGAAACGCATCTGGTCGCGCATGATTATGGTGCCTTGGTAGCCTGGGATATGGTGTTTGAAGCACCTAATGCTTTTGCAAGCTTCGCCGCATTATCGGTCGGTCATCCGACGCCTCTAGCTGAATTAAGCTTTGAGAACTTGCGCTACCACTGGTATATCGCACTCGCGAATTCTGCCGTTGGTCCGCAGCTTTATACAGCAGCGAATGGTACCTTTATGCGGTTAATCACGCGGCAGCATCCCGACGGCAATGACATTGTTGATCATGTGGTCAAATATCCTAAACGGGTCGAGGCGATGCGGCAATTTGAGATGTCCATGCCTTTGGCCGAAGTGCTGCTGGCGGGTTTGAATGGTCAACTGCCGGACCCGTCCAAATGCACCGTTCCCACGCTTGGACTCTGGGGAGAAGATGAAGATGTGCTTCCAGAACGACAAATGACCGAGACCGAGTTCTACGTCGATGCCGCGTGGAATTATTATAAGGTGCCCGAAGGCGGTCATTGGATGATGTTGACGAACCCCAAGTTTGTGACAGAAAAAGTGGGCGCTTGGATCGATCAGCATTCCGCCCCGAAGTGATTAATCCGTCGTTAGTGCGATCGCACGCTTCGTAGGATGCGTCGCGACGCATCAATCTGTCAATTGGGAACACTTGCCTTGACGCCTGCTTTCCCTGATCATAACCAAATACCGCCGACACATCCTTTCTGGGGGCACGTACTTTTTTACCTTGGTTACCCATCAACGCTGTTCATGGCTCGTTCCCCTCTAGCACGAAATACACTCCGGGCAGCACTCATTGATAAGCGCTTTGAGAACAGTCCTAACGGCACCCCATCATTTTGCTCCACCGGTTTGGGCTTAAAGGTAAAGCCCTCTCGCTTACCCCCAGGTAGCGTCAAATAAACGCGATCGCCCTCACTAAAGGCCAAAGAGCGAATGCCACACTGCTTATAGAGCGGGTCATCATTGCCAAGCGTCGTGCGCAGATTGGTATCGCGGAACTCCAAGCGCCAGCCATAGCCAAAGTCATCGGTCTCATTGACTGTGAGCGAGTCATAGGTGCGGGTCACGACCACGGGACTGCCAGGAACTGGCAGCTCCATGTCGGTAAAGCTCAATCGGTTAGCCATCGTTTAGGATGCTTTTTGTGGCAGTCGCTTTTGTAGACGGCGATCGAGTAGGGCCAAAATCGCGATCGCGATCCCAATACTGGCCGCAGCCCCAAGCCAAAAGCCATCGGCGATCGCCCGTGATTGATCGAGCGCCCAGCCGCCGATGGGCGGGCCAATAAAGTAGCCCGTGGCCCAGCACATTGAGTTCACAGACAAATACACGCCTCGAAGCTGCTCAGGCGCTAAGCTGACCACCAGGGCTGAAGCAATCGGCGTATAAGATACGGTTGCGATCGCCATAACGGTCAGCGCTACTGCCGCCCATGCCAGAGGCAGGGCATCGGTTACCCCAGCCAGCCATACTGACAGAAAGCCCAATCCCCAGGCGATCGCAGTTAGCATCAGCGAGCGGGCCATGGGCAATCCCCTTAAGGCGCGGGCCACAGGCAGTTGAAACAGTGCTGAAATCACCACATGCCCGGTGAATAAGACGCTCAGCGTTGATTCAGCCAGTCCTTTTCCCGTCTCGGGATTAATGGCTACAAACTGGTTGAAATAGACGGGCAAAGTGCTCTGGACCTGAGCGATGTAGCCCGTAAACATCACATTTGCCAGTACATAAATCAGCAGGCTGTGATCCCTAAGCGCCACGCCCCAGCCGTCTAAAAACGATGTTTTTGTGGTTTGAGCGGGACGGGTTTCAGCAATAAAGCGAAAGATGATGGCAAAAAAGAGCAAAAAGGTTATGCCATCAATGACAAACAGCAGCCGGTACAGCCCGGTTAAAGAAATCAACGCGCCGCCGAAGACAACGCCGCAGCCCAATCCAATAGAGTCGCACAGGCGAACCAGAGCAAAGGCTTCATTACGATCGGCGCTGGGGGTAATATCGGCCACCACTGCTTCTGTGGCAGGCCAGTATAGCCCTACCCCAAAGTCCATCACGATATTGCCCAGCACAAACAGCGGGAAATTGCCTGCCGCCACCAGCACGCCATCTGCGATCGCCGAAACTGCCGCCGACAGCAGCAGCGTATTGCGCCGCCCCCACCCAGGCGAATCAGCCAGAGAGCCGCCCAAAAACCGTCCAACTAGCCCCGCGATCGCCCCAATACCAATGCCTAACCCGACTTCTGTAGTCGAAAGCCCTATCCGATCAACAAAGTAAATTGGCGCATAAAACAGCACAAAGCCAATGCCAACCTGGGATAGCAGCCGCCCCAACGCCAAGAGCCAAACGCGAGAATCTAGTGCAGGAAGCCAGTTCTTGATCCGCTGAAACCCGCTCTTAAGCCACCCCATCAGTTCTCTCCCGCCATAGCGCCAACTGCTCTGTCAGTGTAAAGAGCTTTGACCCACTGTGCCCCTAACCCAGGTTCAGTAATGACCTTAAAATTAACCACTCCAAAAAATTAATAGCCCCAACGTTTCCGCTGGGGCTTTCTATCGCTTTGGTCAGATTGCTTACCGCACCGAGTGTCGCTGGAGTCTTTGGCACAGAAACAATCTGACTTGCAACCCTTTTATGGCAACCTACTTATCACCTGGGCTTAGCGATCGCCCATGCCGTAGTTCCAAAGGGTTGCCTCGTGGGGCACCACGTTAATTTGAGTCTGGGGATCAGAGGGCGCTGACTCCATCAGGGCTACTCGGGTGACTGTGTAGCCAGTGATAAACATAATTCCAAGCACCAAAATGCTGGCGACAATGCGATCAGAGGCGGTTTCTTGGGCAGTAGTGTTGTAAATCATAGGGCTTTGCATGAGACTATTACATACCTCAATCCTGCCGGAGAATTTTCCGTATCTGACGATACTTTTTCAAAATTTAGTATTTTACGCTACCGTTTCAATCTTGCTGATACTGGTCTGACAGCAGCGGCTGTAACAAATGATCGGTTAGCGCTAAGGGTAAATTCGCACTGTGGGACGCTGCCCCATAGAGTATTCCAGCGGCCAGACCCAGCACAGAAGGGAACAGCAAAAACGAGCAATCATTCATAGGGGTGCAAAATTTACTACTCGCTCAAAGTGCCAACTCTCGTCTTCAGATGTTGTAGTGAGCTTTACACTTTGCAACTATTTGCATCGATTTAATGCAGTTATTGCATTGAGCAGCCGCTTACGGCATCGAGTCATGAACAAAACTGCTGCTTTGGGGGAATTCTATGGCTCAAGGGCAAGTGTTGGTCAGATTGTTTACCTCACCCAATATCGCCGGAGTGTTCTGTAAAAGAGGTCGAGGCCCAAGTCATTTGTTTGTTTTAGCGTTTATGCTTTGGTGAATGCTGTATATCCAAAATCTGAGTTACCATCCCGCCGCAAGCTCCATCCCCATCTTAAAGTCCATTAATTTGGAGCTGGCGCCCCAGCAGTTAGGTCTAATTGTCGGCCCCAGCGGCTCCGGTAAAAGTACCCTGCTGGAAATTCTCTCTGGCCTGGCGGCACCAACCCAGGGCAGTGTGCGGTGGCGCAGCCAGGAGCTAACGCCCGAAATGCTGCGCCAGTTGGCCGGATTGGTCTTTCAGTTTCCGGAGCGTCATTTCTGTGGTCACACCCTGCTAGACGAGGTGCGTTTAGGGCATCCAGAGCTGTCTGGCGATCGCATTCACCAGGCCTTAGCGGCAGTAGGGTTGACCCATTTGGACCGGCAGACCTCTCCCCAAGCGCTGAGCGGCGGGCAGCAGCGCCGACTGGCGCTAGCGGTGCAGTTGATTCGTCAACCCCATATATTGATGCTGGATGAACCCACCGCTGGATTAGACTGGTCGATGCGGCGTCAGTTAATTGCCCTGCTGGCTGAGCTAAAGCAGGCTTGGAGTCTGCTGATTGTCTCCCACGATGCGGAAGAGCTGGTCGATTTGGCCGATCGCTGCTGGACGCTGCACCACGGCGAACTGCAGCAGGTTGATCCAACCCAGCTCAAATCAAAGGCGATCGCGGCGGCCCAATCTTAGCTTCTAACTGCGTTCCCGACTGCTGTTATGACCGAGTCCCCAACGCTCCCCCAAAATTTAGATCTTTGGCAGGAGACCCTGGGCTGGCAGCCATCTGCCAACCAGTTGGGGCAGTTTCAGCGACTTTATCAGACCATTTTGACGGCAAATCAAACGGTTAATTTGACCCGCATTACCGAGCCCAAAGCGTTCTGGGAAAAGCATCTCTGGGATTCTCTCAGCGGTGTTGCGCCATGGCTTAAAAGCTCAGCATCAGCTCAATCCACTGCCGAAGCTCCGCTTCATATCCTAGATATTGGCAGCGGCGGCGGCTTTCCGGGTATTCCGGTGGCGATCGCTTGCCCAAGCTGGCAAATTACCCTGCTAGATTCCACCCAAAAGAAAATTCGCTTTGTGCAACACCTGGTCCAGCAGTTGGGCTTGGAAAATATCGCCGCGATCGCCGACCGTGCAGAAAATATCGGCCATCAGCCCCGCCACCGGGAGCGCTACGATTTGGCCCTTATTCGGGCGGTGGGCCCGGCAGCTACCTGCGCCGAATATGCCTTACCCGTCCTGAAGCTGGGCGGGCAAAGCGTTCTCTATCGCGGCCAGTGGACAGCGCCAGAAGCTGCCGCGCTAGAAGCCGCTGTTGACAAACTCGGCGGCAAGGTTCAAATCGTAAGGCCCTGGCAAACCCCGATCAGCGCCGGTCAGCGCCACTGCATTACGCTGCAAAAAATTAGCTCAACCCCGCCAGACTTTCCCCGCGCCGTGG
>JBCDFX010000015.1:0-23224 GCA_039177155.1 Cyanobacteria bacterium P01_H01_bin.119 | reverse complement strand
CGAGCAGCTTTGCCAGGCGATAGTGATGGCCGGCGATCGCGCCCTGAAAAGCGCCAAACAGTCATTTGCCGTATTTGAAAAAGGAACAGATGACTATGTAACCGAAGTGGATCGCCAGCTTGATGCACAGCTCTCCGCCGCAATCGGCGGGACTTTTCCAACTGACGGGGTGATTTCAGAAGAAAACCCAAGCTCCTTCTCGGCGTTTCAAACCGACCCTGATAGCCTCTGGTTGATCGATCCTATCGACGGCACTGAAGACTATATTCATCATCGACCCTATTATTCGGTCATGGTGGGCTTACTGCAAGACTATTGCCCAGTGTCCGGATGGATTTATGCGCCTGCCTTTCAGCAGCTTTACTGGGGTGGAGCGGGCTGGGGATTATGGCAGTGCGACTGCGATCGCAGAGATCGCTCTTTTGCCGAAGCAGCTTACTCCCTGCATCCCCGCAGCCCGCAGCTAGGGCCGACCGAAACGGGGGGCTCAATTATCATCGGCGATCGCGACCAGCAGCGCTTTGGTAGCGCGATCGCAGCTCAGCTTCCACAGCTTAAGGTCTACTCCTTGGGCAGTTTTGGTCTTAAAGTGCTGGAGGTGATTCGGGGTAGAGCAGGGCTTTATATCTATCTCAATGGGCGGGTCAAGCTCTGGGATACCGCTGGCCCCGTTGCATTAGCGCTAGGCGCAGGGTTAGTCTGCTGCGATTTGCTGGGACAGCCGCTCAAATTTACTCCAGATTTTGTTGAGTCTCAAACCCTGGTTCACCATCAAACTATCGTAATTGGCTGGTCAGACTATATCGATGCCCTCCTGCCGACCCTTCGCAGCGCTATTCTGTCTGTTGGCCTACGGCAGTAAAGTTCAAGTAAAGAGGGGTTGATGCAGCAGCCCTACTGAAAAGCTCAGCGAGCGGCTGTAGGTTTCTGATGAGAAAAGCGCCGAAGAGCAACAACTTTCCCAACATTTATGGGTAACATGAGGCTAGTCATTCAGTGACAACCCTGTTTTGCTGATGATGTCTGCTTCTTCTAACAGTCATCATCGCCACAGTCATCATCACCTAGGACATGGAAAGGGTTGTTTTATCATTGTCCAGCGACCTTTGGCGCAAACCTGGCAGATTACTTTTGCAAACTTACCAGACATTTTTCCATGCAGCCTGAAGCGTTTAGTGAGCTTTTTACCCTCTTCAATGCCGCCAATCCAGAAACAATCGAGTGGCTACTGTCCGTTTCAACGGAACATGACTACCCTTCAGGGCGAGCTGTTCTGATGGAAGATGCTTGGGGAAACGCCGTTTACTTTGTTGAATCTGGCTGGGTAAAGGTGCGACGCCATGTTGGAGATGAGTTTGTCACGCTAGCCGTTCTTAGCAAAGGCGACTTCTTTGGCGAGATGGCGATTTTAGATGAATCCCCTCGCTCTACGGATGTTGTAGCCCTGTCGGCGGTGCACTTACTCAGTATTTCTGCCCAGCGCTTCATCCAAACTCTCTTTAAAGATTCTCAGCTGCACCATCGGATGCTGCAGTTAATGGTGCAGCGGCTGCGTCAGACCAACTTCCGATTCCAACTTCGGCACCAGCCGCCTGCGGTCAAATTAGCCTACACCCTGTCCTCAGTTAGCGATACCTATGGCATTGCGGCAGAGCAAGGCTCCGAAATTATCAAGCTGCCCATGAAGGACTTGGCCGATTTAACCGATATCAGTGAAGATGAAGCCAGCAAAATAATGGATAAGCTGATCGAGAAGGGATGGCTGACCATCAGCGATGAAACCAACACGATTACGTTGCTTAATACAAAGCAGCTCACCCAGTTAGCCGGCCGTTCCTAATCTGTAGACAAACTGTGCATCGTGAATTGATAACATAGCCCCATGCTAATTTTTAGAAGCATGGCTTATCTTGGCGTGGCAGATGCCTGTTAGCTTGAGAAAAGACTATTTAAGCAATGTACGTCAGATAATCTTGATGCCAGTTATTTGCATAGTAGTTACTTGAATAATAAAGAGGACAATGCTGTGGCTCTTCATCCTCCATCTCCCCCCTCTATTTCCCCTCGTCAGCTTAATTTGATGCGAATTGTTGCCTCTATGGCTTGGGCTGATGGCAACCTGGCAACTGAAGAGTTAGATCTAATGCTCGATCGCTTCAGCAGTCTATTTGCCGTGACCGCAGAGCGACAGCATCAACTCCGGGAAGAGCTGCAGGCTTATTTGGTGCAGAATATTCCTCTGGCCGAGCTGACACCGAAGCTCGCTACTGACGAGGAGCGCTCTCTGGTGCTGCGTTTAGGATATGAGGTCATTGGGGCAAGCGCTCGTACTCCAGAAGAGTCCGTAATCAATGAGGAAGAAGCTGCTGCTTACCACAAGCTTGTAGAACTTTTGAATTTACCTAAGGAAACGGTGCTTCAAATTGAGGCCGAAGCCCACGAAGCACTATCTAACCGTCGGGGCAGTGTGGTTGATTTGATGGCAACTCAACTGGGCAATTTCATTCAGTCCTAGGGCGCGTCATCAATTAAAACCAGAATGTTTCCGTTATAAGCATTACCGCGCCCGCCCCGCATAACAAACTAGGGGCTGAAACACCTCCGCATAAAGACTTGACCGCTAAATGATGACAGCCCCTAAAAATGTTTGGAAAATATTTTGGGAAGCACAATGACCGTGACGATTGACGGGTTATTGCTCGGTTGAAGATTTAGGCAATTGTTCAACGGATTCGACCTCCACCTCAACGGCATCCACATCGATGGTGCCATCAGGCGTAGAGCGTTGGAAACCTACGTCAGTTGTTAAAAGTACGGTACCGCAATTAACGCAGGGGGTTTGAACGCCTTTGAGACTGGCCAGCCGAGTGCCACAAACCGGGCAGTCGGCCTGAATCAGGCTGCGCTGTAGCCACCAGCGAAATCCAACAAACGCTATGATTGGGGCCAGCAAAAGTAGTATTACCAGCACTGCAAATGATTTAACCAGCCAGCCAAGGCCCAAGGCACCCAGTAGCCAAACTATAGCGATCGCAGTCAGCCAGCAGCCTAGCCCCGACCAGTTAAATTGCAGTTGTCTAAAGCCGTTTGGATTCACTATGGGGTTCAAAATACAACATCTCTACAATAAGCCAATCGCTTTGTGAACCGCAGTCATCGATAACCGACCGCCATCGTTCGGTTTTACGGGCGGCTTTATGGGCGGTTTTATGAGCAGCCGCCCGGTCCAACGTCTAGGTTGAGCAGTATTTTTGATCTCCTTTCAGAAATATCCGAAGGGCGGAGACAAATTTTGGCTAAAGCATTGCCACCGTCAGCGCCATCGGCTCGCCGGGATCGCCGTTGATAGCGATTTCTCGCTGGTTAGCATGGAGGTGACGCACAATTTTGTAGATGGTTTCAATATCGTCCATCGCGCCCATTTTTTCGGCCAGCGTGGCAATAGTAATGGGCTCTCCCGCCTGCCGCACCGTTTGGACAATCTGAAGCTGGACTTTAAGCACCCCCGCTGCCGCCTTTTTCCCGGCTTCTACGCCCGGTTGGTGGTAAGCATTGATATTGACTAAAGAGGCATACAGTCCCACTGCCCGTTCGTACAGCGCAATTAGCGCTCCAATAATGTGGGCATTGACCTGGGGAATGGTAACCGTAATTGACTCGCGGCTGTTATCAAACAGGGCCTGACGAGTCCCCTGCAGTAGCCCCGAAAGATAGTCACCGGAGGTTACACCAGGCTCCACCTGCACCGACTCGCCGGTACGATCTTCCAAAACTTCAATAAATGTAACGAAAAAGCTAGGTACCCCTTCCCGCAACTGCTGAACGTAGGCGTGCTGGTCGGTTGAGCCTTTGTTGCCGTAAACCGCGATGCCTTGATACACCACATTGCCGTCTAGATCGCGCTCTTTGCCCAGAGACTCCATCACAAGCTGCTGTAAGTAGCGGCTAAACAGCAGCAGGCTGTCTTTATACGGCAGGACAACCATATCTTTTTCACCTTTGCCGTTGCCCGCGTGATACCAAGATAGGGCAAGCTGGGCGGCAGGATTATCTTTTAAACTGTGGACGCGAGTGGCGGCATCCATTTCTTTTGCGCCGCCCAGAATTGAGCGAATATCGATACCCTGAAGTGCCGCGGGCAATAGGCCCACTGCCGATAGCTCTGATGTGCGCCCGCCCACCCAGTCGTGCATAGGGAAAGTGCCGAGCCAGCCTTCCTGGATTGCCATCTTTTGAAGATTGCTGCCGATGCCTGTAGTGGCAACGGCTTGCTTGGCAAAATCTAAGCCTTTTTGGGCAAATCGATGTTTGACCTCAACCATGCCGTTGCGGGTTTCGGGGGTACCGCCGGACTTAGAAATAACGATAACAAGGGTGCTGCCGAGGCGCTCGTCTAGCTTTGCGAGCGTCCGATCGATGCCTTCTGGATCAGTGTTGTCGATAAAGTGAACGTCCAGCGGCGGAAAATCCGGACCAAGGGCTTGAGCCACAAACTGCGGTCCCAGAGCCGACCCGCCAATGCCAATGGAAAGGACGTCGGTAAATTTTTTATGGCCGGGGGGCTGGATAACCCCCGTGCGAACTTTGCTAGCAAAGTCTTCGATTTGCACCAGAGTGTCAACAATGTCTCGCTTAAGATCATCGTTAGGAGCGAGGTCTGGATCACGCAGCCAGTAGTGGCCAACCATACGGTCTTCGTCTGGATTCGCGATCGCCCCTGATTCCAACGCTTCCATATCTTCAAAAGCTTTATGAAAGCGGGGTTCCATCTGGGCGACAAATTCGCTGCTAAAGCGCATACGGCTAATATCCACGTAAAAACCCAGGCTCTCGTGGTAATACAGCCAGTCTAGATAGCGTTGCCAGAGTGCAGCAGTCATAAAATCTCTTCCACCCGCAGTAACTCGATCTTTAAAGGCGACTCGATGCTCAAATTCTTGAACACTGAACAGTGTAACTGGTGCAGTTTAGTAGAAGATGAGGGGGACTCTGGAAAACTGCCGACGATTTTCACAATCGGCAGAAGACCCGACGCTGGCTAAGCTCACCTTTCGGTTTTGCTCTCAACTGATGACATACCCTAAATGTCGGAGATATTTTGAGCGTTCCACTTTAGGACAGATTCCTCAACGCCCTTCTCCTGCTTAGTTTTAGCTTCTTTCTCGAAGAAGGCAATGATTTGTTGAGGGGTCAGTGATTCCACCGGAGTTTCAAGCTCTTGGGCAATAATTTTGAGCAATTTAGCGGTGGAAATCGTCAGCCGAGTCAGAAATTTTTCGGGACTAGTCATCAACGCCTGGTCGACCTGGGCGGATTCTTCCGGGGTCAGAAACTGAGTCGTTTGGTCGAGCATGATCAGAAACGAGAATAGGTCTGGGCAACAGCTTTCATCTTATCGAGCCGCTTTTTATTTTTCAGTCGAGCTGTTCGTTGGTTCGATCATTTCCAGCCCGGCTTACACTGATATAGCAGTCCGCTAAAAAGTTTGGGTACGGCTGCGGGTCGGGTTGCTATTATGCCAGTGCTTTCAGCAATCTGATTAATAGGGGCGCGATATGGGCCAGATTGGCCAAGGGATTAGCGCAACTGGTTAACAACTCACGGCTATGACGATTAAACCCGGCAGCAAGTATTATCCGCTATTTAAGCATTTGCAGCGTTGCCCTGAGGGCGAACACATCCTTACCTTTACTGAAATTGAAGCCCTATTGAGCAAACCGCTCCCCGCTTCGGCCCGCACCAATAAGAACTGGTGGAGCAATCGAGACAGCAGCAGTTCCCTGCAGGCCAACGCCTGGGTTAGCGCCGGCTACCACATTGTTGCGGTTGATTTGCCAAATCAAACGGTGACTTTTCGACCCTTCCGCGTGACCTATAGCATTCAGCGTCGGGCTGATGGCGAAATTCTGTGGCAGCGTGATGCGATCCGAGCCTTGCGTAAGCATTTGAATCTGACCCAATATCAGTTTGCTCAGGAGCTTGGTGTCCGGCGTCAAACGATCAGCGAGTGGGAAAATGGGGCCTACGATCCCGATCGCTCTAAGCTCAAATTTCTGGCGCTGGTAGCTAAACAGGCGGAGTTTGAGCTGCCCCCTGAGGCGGTTGTCACGGAGACGCCCAAAACTTTAGATGAGTCATAGGATGGGCGATCGCCTCAGGCTGAATGCCTTACTTTGTGCCATTCAAATGCGTCTCGAATAATCGTTTCCAAATCATTTCGACTGGGCTTCCAGCCCAGCAAGTTTTTGGCCTTTTCTGCACTGCCAATCAGCATCGCCGGATCGCCAGGACGACGAGCTTCCATCCGAACCTCAAAATCTCTTCCGGAGACCTTCTTGGCCGTTTCAATCACCTCTTTAACCGAAAAACCGAGGTTGTTGCCAAGATTAAACGCCTCGCTTTTATTTGCTTTTTGGAGATACTGAAGCGCCAAAAGATGGGCTTCTGCTAAGTCTAAAACATGAATATAGTCACGGATACAGGTTCCATCTCGGGTAGGATAATCTGCTCCAAAGACCGAAATATAGTCTCGCCTGCCTAAAGCGGTCATCAGCACTAGGGGAATGAGATGGGTCTCTGGGGAATGATCTTCTCCCAGTAGGCCAGAGGGCTCGGCCCCCGCAGCATTAAAGTACCTTAAACAGATAGATTTCAGTCCGTAGGCCACATCAAAGTCCGCCAGCATCCTCTCAATCATAAGCTTGGTATTGCCGTAGGGATTAATGGGAGCTTGGGGATGGGTTTCTGTTAATGGAATTTCTTTCGGAAAGCCGTAGGTTGCACAGGTTGATGAAAAGATAAATTTGTTGACTGACGCATCAACCATTGCCTCTAAGAGCGTCAGCGTTTCGACGACATTATTTTTGTAATATTTTCTAGGATTTTTAACAGATTCACCGACACAGATAAACGCAGCAAAATGCATAACTGCGCTAATAGAAAAATCCTTAAGGATCTGAGTGACTAGCTGATAATCGCCAATATTCCCCAGAATCAGCTTAACGCCGAGCACGTCCTCAACAAATTCTCGATGACCGTAGGCCAGATTGTCGAGAACAATCACCTCATATCCGTTGTCCTTCAAAACCTTAGTGGCATGAGAGCCAATATAGCCTGCGCCACCTGTAACCAGAATTGTTTCTGTCATCGGAGAACTCTGTAAAAAACAACACGTAACCGTGGTTTATCCGGAGTATGCCCAAGCGCACCGAAGATCGAGCGGTTTTATCCCTACTTCAACAAACCGGGCCTTTGGACTTAGAATTTAGACGAAACTCAGCCGTCAGGGGTTCACATCATGGGCGTCGCCATTGTCGCACCGGAACTACGCAGAATACTGCGAGGGGGCAGAAGCTGTCCTAGAAGCCGTTGGTCGTAAACTTGCTCAGAAAACAGATTTACGCTCACGCTGCTGGGATCTGGCAGCAGCAGCATTACCTTGACCTGTCGCTATCCCTTCGTCAACTTATAGCTCCGTCGGGGCCGGCAGCACCCACGCTCATATTTACATCACACTATTTACATCACATAGGATGGTGACTATTTTGCAGACGGTGCTAAATAGTCACTAATTTATCGGGTCACTAATTTTGCCTCAGTCTGAGCTGCCGTTGGTAGTGTGGCGTACCATGCTATGGCGGCTTGTTGATAGGAGCGGCCGCATATCAGATGTTTGACAGAGATGTTTTCGATAGGCGATCGCTGTGCCCGATGCGTTTTTGGTGACGGTACCTGCAACCACTGCAAATATTGGCCCCGGATTTGACTGTTTAGGGGCCGCGTTAAAGCTATACAACGGCTTCCAGTTCTTGGTTGTGGATAGGGATCCGGGTACGGTGGAGATTACTGTTACGGGGCGAGATGCGGAGCGCGTCAGTACTCAAGCGGATAATCTGGCCTATCAGGCTTTTGCCCGACTGTTCAAACATCTGCAGCGGGATATTCCGGCGATCCAGTTAGAGATTGAACTGGCGGTACCGCTATCCCGTGGGCTAGGCAGCTCCTCTACCGCAATTGTAGGCGGGCTTTTGGGGGCCAATGCGATCGCAGGACATCCGCTCTCTCTAGAGGCCATTGCAGATCTAGCGATCGCGATGGAAGGACACCCCGATAATGTGGTGCCAGCTCTGCGAGGCGGCTGTCGGCTAGCCGTTAAGGACGACAGCGATCGCTGGGTGCTGTGCGATATTCCCTGGCATCGCTCCATTCAAGCTGTGGTGGCCATTCCCGAGTTTGAGCTCTCCACTGCGGCAGCGCGGCAGGTTGTGCCAAATCAATACTCCAAGGCTGATGCAATCTTCAATATGGCAAATCTTGGCCTGCTCTTACGGGGCCTAGAGACCGGATATGGCCCCTGGCTAATGACAGCGCTGCGCGATCGTATTCATCAGCCCTACCGCCAAGCCCTGATTCCAGGCTTCTCCAAAGTGCAACAAGCCGCGCAGCGGGCCGGTGCCTACGGCCTTGTGATTAGCGGCGCTGGCCCGACCGTACTGGCCCTAACGAGCGAGGCCAATGCTCACGCTGTATGTAAAGTGATATTAAGCACCTGGAAATCTGAACCGTTTGCGGCCTCAGCCCAAATTCTAGAAATAGAGAGAAATGGCGCGATCGCTGTCCCCATCTAGCGCACTCAAAGTAACAAACTGAGTTTACATTAGTTAAACTTTAGTGAGTGATAGTTTTAACTTATCCCTGTAAGCAAAATTGATGCGGAGCGATCGTGTAGCAGTCCGCAAAAAGGTTGAAGCTGTGTTCGCAGACCGCTCTAATGCCGCTATCCCTTTAGCAGCAGATGCCATAGGTAATTTGAGCAGCGCTAAAGGCATCAGAAATCGCGCCGTTTAGTTCATGAAAGCTTAACTCTACGTAAAAAAAATAAGTTTTAGGGAAAAATACCTTATCAAAAGTTCGTTAAGTTTCCTATACTAATGACGGACGCACGAAATAGGTATAAATCCTCATTGATGTTTTGAGGTTTGGCCTGCTTAGCGTACGCCACCTGATGTAGCTTCAGGGCTGGATTCCTCCGACCTTATCCATAGCGTGAGGCCGCTGCGAAACCAGGCAATACACCACGCGCCAGGTACTTTCACCACGCGCTGGATACGGCTCCACTGCTCCAAACTAGCTGCACTAAATTGGCTGAAGCTGGCGATCGCCACAATCAAGACGTATGGACTGCGCCCTACTTATTGAGTTCACGTGAATTGAAATGGTTAGTGAACAATTTCCGTGGTTGACCGCGTTAATTTTATTTCCGGCTCTAGCGGCTCTTGTGATTCCGGTATTGCCTGCCCGCCAAAAGCTAGTGGTCCGCTGGTATGCATTGGGGGTGAGCTTAATTGAGTTCGCCTTAATCCTGTTCAGTTTTGGACGCTATTACGATTCTCAAGTTGCCGGATTGCAGCTTGTAGAGTCTTACAGCTGGGTGCCCCAGATTGGCTTTACCTGGTCTGTTGCAGCCGACGGTCTGTCGATGCCGCTCGTGGTTCTATCAGGGCTCGTCACAACATTGGCCGTCCTGGCATCTTGGAATGTTACCGAGCGAACAAAGCTTTACTTTACGCTGCTGCTGCTGATGTATAGCGCTCAGATCGGTGTCTTTCTGGCTCAAGATCTGTTGATGTTCTTCCTAATGTGGGAGCTAGAGCTAGTTCCGGTTTACCTGTTGATTTCTATTTGGGGCGGCCAAAGGCGCCTTTATGCAGCGACCAAGTTTATCCTCTACACCGCAGTTGGCTCAGTCTTTATCCTGGTCGCTGCTCTAGCAATGGCTTTTTACGGCGATACAGTCACCTTCAATATCGCTGAGCTGGGAATGAAGGAGTATTCTCTAACCTTCCAGATTGCGGCCTACCTGGGATTCTTGATTGCCTTCGGCGTAAAGCTGCCGATTTTTCCCTTTCACACTTGGTTGCCCGATGCTCATAGCGAGGCTCCGGCACCTGTCTCTATGATTTTGGCCGGGGTGCTGCTCAAGATGGCAGGGTATGGCTTGATTCGCATGAATTTGGAGTTGCTGCCCGATGCCCACGTTTATTTCGCTCCAATTTTGGCGGTTTTGGGCATTATCAATATCATTTATGCGTCGCTGACTGCGTTTGCTCAGGATAACCTTAAGCGGCGTATGGCTTATTCCTCTGTGGCCCACATGGGTTTTGTACTGTTAGGAATTGCAGCCTTCAATACCCTTGGCATTAGCGGCGCAGTTTTGCAAATGCTCTCTCACGGCTTGATTGCAGCGGTGCTGTTCTTCCTTTCTGGGGTAGTTTACGATCGCACCCACACCCTCTCCATGGAAAAAATGGGTGGTATGGCAAAGGTGATGCCTGTGGAATTCGCTCTGTTTACAGCGGGTTCAATGGCTTCTTTAGCCCTGCCCGGTATGAGTGGATTTGTAGGCGAGATATCGATTTTCCTAGGGTTTGCAACTAGCAACGCCTACAGTGAGTTCTTCAAGATAGCTGTGGTTGTGCTAGCAGCAATTGGCGTTGTTTTGTCTCCTATCTACTTGCTATCGATGTTGCGGCGCGTCTTCTACGGCAGCCCTAGCGAAATGATGGCAAAAGCGATGGCAAATTTCTCAGATATTCGTCCTCGAGAAAGCTTTATTGCCCTTTGCCTGCTGGTGCCGATTGTGGCGATTGGCGTCTATCCCCAACTGGCTACACAAACCTACGACGTCAAGACCGTTGAAGTGGCTGATTTAGTTCAGGGTACGCTGCCGCTGATGGCCGAGGAGACGGGGTCACTCTATTCGCGCATTTTGTCTGCGCCTCAGCTTGCAGCCGCCGAAACAGCCCTGGTGGATTCGGTTATCGAGTAACTTTGGCCAGATTGCTCACCACACCCAGTATCGCTGGAATGGTTGGCGCAGAAGCAATCTGACTCGCAGCCTCATCCTAATCATCCCTCCGACCGCTATGCCTGCTAGCATTTAGCCTATCTAGCTGGTGTGATATGCAGTCCTAAGGAGATCTGGAGCGGTGAGCCTTAAAGCCATCGCGATGTGAAAGTTCACTCAGTTATCTGCCAAAAGCCCGCTCCTAATTTTGGGAGCGGGCTTTAAGTTGAGAAGCAATAGGCTGACATTAATCCAAATCCATCACGAGCAGCCCTGAGGCCACGTAACGGCTGGAAACTGACCGGTGCGAAATTGAGAGACCTCTCCCTCAGCATTGGTTTCAAATACTAAACGGTAGGGAGATTCTCCTGCTGTATTCGGGGTATAGGTTAAATATTGCCCCTGGGTGAACGGGTTGGGGGTGACTTCAATTTGCCCCGGATAGAGCGCTTTAATTTCGGTATCTGTGACGCCAATTCGGGCACCGCTTAGGGTCTCAACTGGACTATCGGACCAAACATCAATCCGAATAATGCGATCTTCGACAACCATAAAGCTAATGCCTTTTAGGCGTGCCTGAGCCTCATAGTACTGACAGGAGGCCGACTGGTCAGCGTTGGACACATCAATCAAGTTGAGGCCGCTGGCGGTTTCCGCCTCCGCAATGGTCATGCCGACCCGAATAGGCCCTAACCCGGTGAGATCAAGCTGCGTTGTACGAGTTAGCGCCTTGGGAGTCTTGGCTGACGACAAACCGTCAAGCCGGGCTTGAGAGAGCGTTTTGGCCTGAGAATCAGTATCTTGTCGTTCGTCTGCTGCGATCGCGGCAGCCATCGCGTCACGCTTGACCTGGGTGTAGAAGCCCAGCACAATTCGCTGGTGAATTTGCTTTAGGGTAAGGCCAGCGCCAGTGCGAGCCGCTTTTAGCCCAGAAGAGTTCCCAGATAAGTTCACCGTGTTGAACTGAGCAACTGCGAGCGAACTGCCATCGGCGGTTTGGGCCAGTGCGGGCAGTTTTGAGGTTGGAAGAGCTGCACCGACAGCCTGGCTGACTAAAACAGCCCCTACCAGGGACGCAGTACCGAGAATTGCCAACGGTTTAAAGCGCTGAATGGTCATAGCTAAAGAGAACGCCTTGCGTAGACACCTTGATGTTACTAAGCTTTACTAAGTGCAAACACCTAATCTACTTTAAGTGGGCAACTGCTGTATAGTTCTTCCCAAACATATTGCCTCAAATAGATTGCCCCCAAATAGATTGCCCTCAAATATATTGCTAAGATTCCAATCGACTTTGGAGTAGCTTGTTTTCATTTAGGAGCCTACTGTGACTGACTTATCGCCCCCGCCTCCCCGCGATCGCCAAGTGTTGTCGTTTGATGAATTTGTCGCAGTGGGCGTGGCGCTGATTGGGATGGGATTTATTGTTTTCTGGGGTCTGACTCGTGGCGATCAGAGCGTAACAAACCAATTGAGCCGATTGGTTGGACCTGACTCAGAAGCTTCGCAAACCCTTAACGGAAGGTCATCCGAAGCTGCTGGCGCTGGTGAAGGCAATCTTAACTCAGCAGAACAAGAAGCCGCAGATGAGCAAGACAGCGCTAACCCAATGCTCTTTTTCGGTGATAGGTTTTCCCCAAATCAGCCATCCTCACTGACCTTGGAGAGCCTATCTGCTAGCCTTGGTGATGAGATTCAAGGGGCGATCGCAGTTAGCCCGAACGCTGGAGTGTCTGACTCAGACAATGGCTTATCCAATATTTTATCGGAGGCAGAGTCCGCCACTGAACCCTCCGATGAGTCTGAGGCCGGCCCTACAGATTTACCAGAACTCCCGCCAGCCGCGACACAATCTGCTCCGCCCGGCCCGGCCGTAGACTTTAGCGATGTTCCAGAGGGCTATTGGGCCTCCGATGCGATTGATACGCTGAGCGCCCGCCGACTGATGGCGGGATACGAAGACGGCACCTTTCAGCCAGACGCTGCCCTTAGCCGAGCAGAATTTGCCGCCCTGCTGGCCGCCATCTTTCCGGATCAAAACCGCCAAAGCGCGATCGCGTTTATCGACGTTGCGGACGGCTTTTGGGCCAGTAACCCTATTCAAACGGCGGTTCAATCTGGCTTTATAAAAGGCTTGCCGGATGGAGATTTTCAGCCGGCCCGGCCCATGTCTCGGGCGCAAGTTTTAGCGGCTCTAACTAGCGGGTTGAGCCTGACGTTACCTAGTGATGCTGCATCCGTTGTTAACCGCTATGAGGATGCAGCGGATATTCCAGCCTGGGCCGTGCCATCGGTCGCTGCGGCTACCGAAGCAAACTTAGTAGTCAATTATCCCGATTTATCCCGACTTAATCCAAATCGACCTGTGACTCGGGCTGAGGCGGCCGCCATCTTAAACCAGGCGCTGGTTTACAGCGGACGCATTGAGGGCAGTCCCTCAGAATATGTCGTGCAGTAAAGGCTCAAAATTGCAGCTTGGGTCAGATTGCGCGCTCCACCCAGTGTCGCCGGAGTCGTTGGCGCAGAGGCAATCTGACTCGCAACCTGCCTGAGCCTGCCTGAGCCTTTCGGCAGACTGCTACAGCTACAGCCTCTGGCTAGTTTTGTTTTGCGGGGGCGTTATTGCTACCTTTCAAAGCTTCTGCGGCCAGCTTATAGTGCACCTTAGTAGTTGCTGCCCAGCAGTCGATATCTGACGCTCTCCGCAATTTTCTGTCCTAGATATTCAGGAATTAGATTTTCATTAGGACCCAGCAAGTACAAAATCAAGCGAGTACGACCGCGCCACACGAGTAAGTTGGCGTTGACCACCAGCAAATCTTCTTGCCAAATGGCATACATGACTTTGTAAAAAAGTCCTGGCTGGTTGTCGGCTTCAATCAGCAGGGCAGGCAGATGAAAAACCGGATCCACATAGAATTCTGTTTCAACCTGCTCCAGTCCGGCATCTAGATTAAACTCAACGGTCAACATCTCTTCTACTTCAAACCGTCCAGCTAATGCCTCGCGCACGGCCCGGCAGACATTGTCAGCGGTTTTCTCCGGCAGTGCTTTCCCTCCCCTGGAGACCACAAGCTTGATAAACACCAGCATGGGCGGGTAAATCTGTCCGTAGAGGCTGAGGCTGTGGATGGTCAGGCCGTAGGCGGCAAGTACGCCAAAAATATCGCTCAGCAGAAAAGACTGATTGCGGTAGGCAAAATGCAGGGCGCTGCGGTTGCCCTCCGGCTTGAGTTCAATAACGGCCTGCTTGCTTTTGTAGAGTTGGTACGCGAGCCGGAGATTCTGCAGCTGAATCTCGCTGCTGACAAACTGTTCATAAAACTGTGGGAAAGCGCGATTGAAGCGCTTTAGCAGCTCTACAGTAGATGGTTTTAGACCCGCGACCATGATGGGGAGAAAGTTGCTTGTGGAACACAGAGTAGCGCGCGATGTAGGGTTGGGACGATAAAACTAAACTCCCTAGAGAATCCTAACTTTAGTTAATGGCTGATTATTTGTCACTAACGTCCTGTCTTCAGCCTGTAAAGCACTGGTGAAAGAGTTCCCCTGATAAGCCTTTAAGTTACCATCTGCGATCGCCAATGGGTTCAACGTTCTTTTGGGCCAGTCTTTTTTATGAAGCAATAGCTTTGCAAGCGAAAGCTCTATACAATAAGGCATATGACCAATGTTATTTAGAGCAATCAGCGAATCTGAATGGGGTTTTGGAAGAGCTTGTTCAGCCCTACCGATACGGCGTCTGAACCCAAACACGACCAAGCGGGTGAATATTTAGCTGAAGCCTCTGCCCCAGATGGTGGTCCTCGGCTTTTTTTTAGTACCGAGCGGGATATTGATGTCTACGAGCTAGAGGAGCTGTGCGACGCCGTAGGCTGGTCTCGCCGGCCCATCCGTAAGGTTAAAAAGGCGATTCAGCACAGCTTTTTGGTGATTTCAGTCTGGCAACAGCAGGGCGCACGGCGGCGGCTAATTGGGTTCTCCCGAGCCACTTCAGATCATGCGTTTAATGCAACCATCTGGGATGTCGTAATCCATCCCGATTTTCAGGGCCGAGGACTGGGCAAGCAACTGATGAAGCAGCTGATTCGTAAACTGCGAAGCGAAGATATCAGCAACGTGACGCTGTTTGCCGATCCCCATGTGGTTGAGTTTTATCAAAATTTGGGCTTTGTTCCTGATCCCGAAGGTATTAAAGGAATGTTCTGGTATCCCGACTAGTGCAGCGTCAAGGTTTTTGTAGCAGCGATCGCGCTTGTTGAATCCACTGGGAGACTTGAGCAGGCGGTGGGCACTGGACCCGACGCAGAACCGCCACCTGGAATCTTTGCAGTTGAGGATGGAGCCTGTGGGCTGAGGCTTGGGCGAGCTGTTGGGTGGAGCTAATGCCGGCATGAAGCAGCAGCCCGTTATATTGACAGCCGACATCAGGAACCCGCGCTAAATCGGCCAAAGCGACCCACTTGTTGACATATTTAAGATGGATTTTCAACGCTGCGGCAAGCTGCTGGCGCTGATGGCTGGCGCTACCCTGACGGAGTAGTTGCAGGGTGGTATGGATGCCGAGGGCATTGAGTGCGGCCTGCTGCTGGGCAGTTAGGCCAGGCAGGTTGTCGAGGGGCCAATCTTGCATGGAAATTTATAAAGCGGGTTATACTGAAATCGATTTAACGGGATGTAGCGCAGCTTGGTAGCGCGCCTGCTTTGGGAGCAGGATGTCGCAGGTTCGAATCCTGTCATCCCGATTATGGCTGACCGGGTAGCATTAGTAGGACAATCATCGGGGCAATCTGATGGTGAGCTGCGATCGCGTCATAATATAAATCTGGTCAGATTGCTTACTGCTATTAGGCCACCACCAGATCTGAGCTGCGCGCTGCTGTCCTTCTAAGACCCAATGCCAGACGGGGTATCCCAATGGGCGAAATAGATTACCAGGGCTTAATCCAACAGGTTTCGGAATGGAACCGCTGGCGAGCTGAGCATCCTGAGCAAACGCCAGATTTAAGTCAGGCATACCTGCTGGAAGCCGACCTCCGAAAAGCCAACCTCCGGGACGTCAACCTCAGCCGCGCCTGCTTAATCGACGCCAATCTGCAGGAAGCAGACCTGAGCGGCGCTAACCTAGAGGGAATCTACGGCGATCGCGCCAATTTTCAAGCTGCTAATCTCGCTCAGGCTCAGCTCAGCCAGGCCAAACTAATTGGCGCAACTCTAACAAACGCGAATTTAACGGAGGCGGTTGCACAGCAAACCCAGTTTATTGAAGCAGAGCTAACCGGCATCTGTATTCAAAACTGGCAGATTGATACCGGCAGCAACTTTGCCGACGCCCGCTGCCGGTATGTTTACCTCGATGGCCAACACGCCCGCCGTCTGCCGTCTGAGGCAGAATTTACAGCAGCAACCTTTCAGGCATTTGTTGCCGAGCAGCTTGGTCTAAATCGGGATGAAGGCGCATATAGTCCGCCTCCCACGGGTGAGCCAGCAGCGGCCGCCCTCCCCACCGTGGCTCCTGTGCCGGGTGGCGCTCAGACCTCATCCGACTCCAAACCCAGCGCCCTAAGATTTGGGATACTCTCAGCTGGACTAGCGGCGATCGCAGTTGTGTTGGGGGGGGTGATTAGTCTTCGGCCCCGCTCCAGCGCGCCCCCCCAGGTCTCGCTCAGCAATGTTGAGCTGTCATCGCTGCCCTGCCAGGAGCCGCCGCCGTTGCCGCTGCCGGGGCAGCCCGATTTCCGCTACCGCAACGGGGTGGAATACTACGGCGATTTCGATACCG
Organism: Cyanobacteria bacterium P01_H01_bin.119; assembly: GCA_039177155.1. GTDB lineage: Bacteria > Cyanobacteriota > Cyanobacteriia > Phormidesmidales > Phormidesmidaceae > JBCBZT01. Next base: position 6,596 of record JBCDFX010000015.1, on the reverse strand, counting down.
AAGCGGGCATTCCTGTGGACGGTCGGGGCACGATGATATTTGCCAACGGCGATCGCTACGATGGTGAATTTCAAGACGGCGATCGCAGTGGCTGCGGCACGTTTACCTTTGCCAACGGGCGGCAGTATATGGGCCAGTTTCGCAGCGACACGTTTGATGGCATTGGCGTATGGCAGATGGAAACAGGCGATCGCTATGTGGGTCAGTTTCGCGATAACAAGTGCGAGGGCTGGGGAACCTTCCTATTTGCCGATGGGTCATCTCAGTCGGGCACTTGGGAAAACGGCACCTTAGTAGGGGATACGCTCACCTGCGATCACACTCAACTGTCTGACTCTCAGTAGCCGCAGCAGCCCGCCGTAAGGACCACAGGCTGTTATCAGTTAGAGACTGGAAAGTGCTCTACCCAAGGTAAGCTTTCTGTTATCAACGCTTTTAACACTCTTAAACCGAACTATGGCGTCATCGACTCGTTTTTGCCCCCGACTGCTGGTCATCCTATTGTCCGCAGCAGTTTTGCTGTCGTCTGCCAGTTTATTACCGGCGATCGCTCAAGACGCGCCCCAGCCCACACCCGATCCGGAGCTCCCGGCGACATCCCCTGATCAGGTTGAAGGCTCCGAGGAGGTTATAGACGGTAGCCTAACCCCGGATAGCGGCGCAGATGGCGGAGCCAGCCCTAACCCAACCAATGGAGAAACTGACGGCGCCACGGAGTCTGCACCCGACTCAGCGACAGAATCTGAAGGCGTCACAGATGAAACCATCACAGATGAAACAGGTGAAGCCGCGACCGAAGAAGAGAGCGACCAAGTCAATACGGAATCCGCCGAAACGGACGAAGCTGAAGCGACAGTTGACGATCCTCAAAATCCAAGGGCGCTTTGGTAAGCACTTCCTGCCAGATCTAATGCAATTGATACAGGCTATCGCTGAAATATCCGTATATTCTTGAGCATCTCCGCATTATTGCCCAGAGTAAAATTCCTGAAGAGACTAAAATGTAAGGATTTCACCTAAGACAAGATTCTGTAAGGCGAGTGTCACGTCGGCGTATCACTGGTTATGTTGGGCACTATAAAAGTGACCCAATACGGATGCCGCCAGAAATGTTTACCGTCTTGTTGAGCTCATTAGCCACCTGGATAGGAGAGCCCTTAAGCCTTGTTCTGTCTTTGCTGTCTCACATGGCAATCTTGCCGGTTCTGTGGGGGCTCTGGTGGACAGCGGTAATTCACAAAGCAGGATTTCGCGGCGCTTCATTTTGGCGACTGTTTGGTCTAATTGTTTCACCAGGACTTGTTTTTCCTGCCGCAAACGGTCTGCTGGGGCATGATTCAGCAACCACAATGATGCTGGCGATATGGTCTGGGGTCTGTGTGGTTGTTGGCATTGTGTTGGTCACCTTTCTACCTTGGCCGATCCAGCGATTTCAGCGAGCACCGAATTTAGTCAAGTTTGACTAAAGGCTGTTGTTAGCTAGGGCAGTTGTCAGTCCGGTTATATGGCGCTGATCTAATTGCTCACGGCACCCAGGATAGCTGGGATGCTAGTTACAGAGACAATCAGACTCGCAGCCTTGTCCTAATTGTCTCTTCGGCTGCTATACACTGAAAAAGTGTTGGCGTAAATTCAGCGGTTTTTGCTCCCTATGGCTATTAATCGGATTGAGCCTGGCCCAGGCCAGGAGTCTGTTTGGGACTATCCCCGTCCCCCCGCTTTACAACCCAGCTCTCGACGCATACGCATCGTCTTCAACGATGTAACCATTGTGGATACAACCCAGGCCCAGCGGGTCTTGGAAACTAGCCATCCTCCGGTTTACTACGTTCCTCCCCAGGATGTGCAGCAGCAGTACTTACAGTCCACTCCCCGCGCGACCTACTGCGAATGGAAGGGGCAGGCGGCCTACTTTGATGTGGTAGTGGGCGATCGCAGACTTAGTAATGCAGCCTGGTGTTATCCGGCTCCGACCGACCGATTTGCCGATATCAGAGATTATTTAGCCTTTTATCCCAGCCTGATGGATGCCTGTTACGTCGATAATGAACAGGTTCAGGCGCAGGCGGGCGACTTCTACGGCGGCTGGATTACGTCAGATATCGTAGGTCCGTTTAAGGGGAGTGCGGGTACCTGGGGCTGGTAGGAGAGATCGCAGGGGCGATCGTTTGTGCCTTGAGACTGCTGAAACGAGTTATTCAAGTGTTTTAGCTCGATGTTACGGCGTTGGTCAGATTGCTCACCGCACCCAGTATTGCTGGAGTCGTTGATACAGAAGCAATCTGACTAGCAACCCTGGCCGAACCTTTCAGCGAGTTGCTTAAAAATCAATTCGGGCGGCGGCTACAGAGGTGCTGATTCGTCAATTTGTAGATCTCGGCGTACAGTGTCGAGTCCCTCTACCGCTCGCTTTAGGCGCGCTTCGAGGTATTGCTTTTGGTTGAGTAGCTGACGCAGCTTCTGATGCCGGGCGATCGCCATACTCACCACCGGAAGCTGGGCTGGGGGGCAAGGCTGGCAGCGCAGCTTGCCGTCATCATCCAGGCCGCAAATTCGGTAGTGGGTAGCGTTTGCCAGTTCGTCCCCGGTTTGCGGAGCGGTTTGCCCCGTAGAGGGCCCTTCTGCCTCAGGTGCAATTTGCAAATCTTCGACGTACGCCATAATCTGCGCTGGATCGCCGTGGCGCAGCACAGCCGCATTGGCCCCTTCATAGGGCGGCTGCTGGGGCCGATAGGATTCTAGCCATCCGTCTATAATTGGTCCGTCTAAATAAAGGTTTTGAATCTCAACGACGACCTGCCGCAGCGATCGCTGCCAGGTCTCTACCATCTGTTGAATATCAACCAGGATATTCATAGCCAAGGCTGGATTGGCCTCATGGCGATGGCTGCTAAATTCAGTACGCTTTAGCTTTGGCAAGATGGGTAATGCCCCGGGTAAGCTGCCGGTCGGAAATGGATTGACCACAGCAGGGGAAGAAGCTGAATCAGACTGGGGCGATCGCTGACGCGGCTCCGATTGATTTACGGGCATCGTAGCTTTTCGGGAGCCCGCTGCCCGCTTATTTGCGCGGATATCGAAAGAGAATGCCTTTGTTTTGGCGCTGGGCGGCGTGCCAACATCAGCCCGATGATTCTCGTCGGCGGGATTGAACACAGAGCGGCTATCCATAAGCTCAAAAATCGGCAATCGTTAAAACTCTGCCTGAGCCCTGAAGAAAATTGTCCTTAGCTAAGGCGTGAGCAAAGTATATCTAACCCTGTCTATTCTGGGTCATGCATCCGATGCCCACCCCCCATTTGAAGACTGTGTGTTCTATCGCAGAGGAGGTAACAGTCTACAGGTGAGGACGCTACAATGAAACCACTCGGAACAAAAGGGCAGCGTTTGGTTCAAGACTTACAGGCTTTAACGGTAGATGCCCACAACGCGCGGAGCCCCGTTTATAAGCCCATTGCTGTCGCTCAGTCCTGTGTCTCGCCGGTATAACTGCCGGTATAACTGTTTGAGGTTAGGCGCTTATGTCGATTGGTAATTCTCTTTACTATCTGGGCCTGCGGCTACGCCCTCTGGCTAAACCTATTGTGTGGTGTCCGGCCCTTGTGGTCACGCTAATGGGGATATTGTTGTGGCAGTATCGAGTAAACCCTGAATGGTCAGGGCAGTTCGATGTTGAAGGCTCTACCCCCGGCACGGGAACTCTGCTGCCCGAAGGAGAAGTGCTAACCGATGCCGAGACAATTGGTGCGACATCTGAAGAATTAGACTCAGGCCGCAGCGGCTTTATGGGCTTTTTAGAAGATTTGGGCCTGTTGGGGACGCCGTCATCTGAGGAAGTGGCTGGAACTGAACCTGAAGATCAGGTGGTAGTTGACTCCTTATTAAGCTTGCTGACTGACCCCGAGTCTGCCTCTGAGGAGGGGGCTGAGGAAGGCTTAAACCGACAGCTATCGGGTCGTCGCGACCCCTTTGCAGAGTATATCGAAGCCTACAGTTTGCCTGGGGCTGTTACACCTTCTTCTCCCCGTTCTTCCACATCGCCGGGTGGATTGGGAGATCTTAGCAGCATCTTAAATCTGCTCAACCCACCCTCATCGCAGCAGGATGCTTTATCTAGCAATACTTCTGGTAATGCCGGCAGTACGGGAGTAACGCCTCTGGAGCGATCGCTCAATCGACGAACGGAAACAGAGGCCAACGGCAGTTTAGATAGGGATGCTGCTATCGAGGGGGAGGCATCGGGGGAAGAGGGTCAGTCGGCTAATGTTGCTCAGGGCACAGCGCCGAATCAGGCTGTTGTTCGGGGCAATATTCCGGGGCAGCCCTTTACATTTATTCGCACAACCCCTCAGATGTCACCGCCGCCGGGCACTACAGGCTATATGCCGCCAGCTAGCCTAGACTTTACGCCGCCAGCTCAGTCAACTGGAGGGCCTGCAGTGCCCAGTGGCGTTAGTGGGGGCCGGTCATCTTTTCAGTTTCAACCCACGCCGTCTAATGGCTCAGTCACTCCATCCTTGCCAAATCCCAACGGGGTAAATTCTTTTGCTCAGCCGCCGCAGTTTAATAATATTCCGCCGTTTTCCGCGCCCAGACCCAACAGTCAATACTTAGGGAATGGACAAATTCAGACCTTCTCTAATCCTTTAGGGTCAACTGGTTGGGAACCCTCCGACTACATCTATCGCCGCTAACGTCAGCTATAGATACTCAGTTGCCGGAAACTTAAGTAATAGGTCATGGGCGCCTGAGTCTTGAGGCATCAGCCATATCGGAATTAAGCCGCGATCGATTTTTTATTGCCTAAACGGGACACTCTGTGCGATAAAAATTAGGTAGATTTGCGTAGTTTTTTGGCATTGGCCACAAGCTAACGCATCTTTTTGATCAGGGTCGCCTCTGGGAGTTCTTAACGTGGTCACTGTGTTTTGCGATCGCCGCCGGCGGTCTCGTTTTGCTGCGAATATTGACAGCCCCTATCTCACTTACCACTCACCGATTCCAACTTGGCAAGCTGAGATTGATCAAGCCAGGGCACAGCAGGTAGAACTAGCCGTTGCATCATTGCAGCGTTGGGTGTCTCAGCCCTGCACTTCGGGAGTGTACCGACCTCGGCGATCGCGTCGTCTTCAGCCCGCAGTGATGGGAACCATCTTGGTGCTGCTGCCATTGCTAAATGTGTCAGCAGCGGCAGGGCTGCTGGGGTTAGCGCTAGTCAGGCAATTAGAGCCGTCTGAGCGCCAGCCCTATCGAACAACGGGCCTAGTTCCTTTACCGTTGGCCTCTGGTTCCGATGTCGTGCCCCTGACCCAGCCCTCGTCTAGCTGCGACGGACAGGCTTTACCAAGCGCCTCGACAGAACGACCAGGCTGCTCGCCCAATCCGCTCACAGCATCCGTCGAGCCGGCAGTGGCTCAGCCCCAGCAATCGAATTTGGCAGCGCCGTCGTCCCACCCCTCTCTAGAGTCTGCCTTAGAGGCAAAACCAGCAGACCTTGTCATTGAGACTAAAGCTATTGAGACTAAAGCTGCTGACACCAAAGACAATTTAGACATCGCTGTTGGGCCGTCTAGTACAGCTCCTGCCTTAACCCAAAACGGCGTCGCCCACATTCTGGCAACGCCGTTTTGGGTCGGTGCGTTGATCTCAAAGACCTCTGCCCCGGTCTCAGCGCCTGGGCCTGACGCAAAGGCTATTTCGCCTGAACCCTGGATGCATCCGGTGGCCAATGCTCCCCTGACCAGCGGCTTTGGGGAGCGATCGCACCCAATCTCTAAAGTGCTGCGATTTCACTACGGGATAGATTTTGGAACGCCCATCGGCACCCCCATCAGGGCCGCTCGATCGGGGCGAGTTATTTTTGCGGGTAGGCACGGGGGCTATGGAAAATTTATCGCCATTGAACACGCCAACGGCTACCGGACCAACTATGCCCATCTGCAAGATATCAATATTGCAGTGGGCGATCAGGTATCTGTAGCAGACATTATTGGGCTGTCGGGCAATACCGGCTACACTACAGGGCCTCACCTGCATTTTGAGCTACTGCTCAACGGTCAGGCTATTGATCCCCTGCCCTATCTGTTCCCGCCAAACGTGACCGAACAGTAGCCACCCCGTTTGAGCGAATACCCTGAGTCGCTCAGCCTGTAGCGGTCATTGTTTCTTTACTATCGTTTCTAGGCTTAAGAATTCAGACACGGTGACTACCATAAAGATACAGTGACTATAAAAGGGTAGCCAGGGGCTGTCACCAGTTAGACTTCAAAGCCTTCTATCGCAACGGTTACAGCCCCTAGCCTGCAGGGTTACGGCGGGCGTGTTGACCGCTTACTCGGTCAGGCTTCTATGCTCAACTGATGACACGCCCTAAAGTCCCTTGTTTTCTCTAGGGAATTTTAGCTACCTTAAGCTCAGGTGACAGTCTCATCTCAAGAGCAGCTTGTGCGTCCTCAAAAAAGTCAGCAAATTGATCTTAATTCAGACTATCCTTGCCCTTGCCGGCGACGGGGTAAGATTGTGCCGATCGCGCTTACCGAAGCATTTGGCTGCGATCGCTGCCAGCAGATTTTTGTGGTGACTAAAAACTATCAGGT
>JBCDFX010000014.1:0-23286 GCA_039177155.1 Cyanobacteria bacterium P01_H01_bin.119 | reverse complement strand
GACGTTGGAATGCCCAAGTTAGCCACGGGCGATAAACTTCACCACAAGTTTGCGCTGATTGATGATGTCACCGTTATCGTCGGCTCTGCCAACTGGTCTAAAGCCGCTAACCGAAACAATGACGAAAATGTACTTGTGATTACGAATCCTTTGGTAGCAGCTCACTTTCGACGGGAGTTTGACCGTCTCTACGACCAAGCCGAGGTGGGCATCACCTCAAAGCTGGATACTCAAATGGCGAAACAGCTCAAAGCCTGCCGGCAATAGCCCCAAAACGGTTACCGAACCGTAAATATCTAAGTCATAAACATTAAAAGACAAATAAAATTTAGCAAGCTATGACCTAAGTATCCCAGCGATATTTGCTGCGGGCCGCCATCTGCCTAATAAATCCATACTCCGTCTCTAGCTGGCTCTTCAGCTAGAGCAATGGTCATGCAGGGCTTATCGGAATCAGAATATTCGCTGTAGTATGTGTACGAGTCTGCCAGCTATAATTCTGTGTAGTTGAGTCAATTCAGCCAGCAGCTCAATTACCTAGCGCCCTGTTAGCCCAGATGCTTCAGACTGAAGCAGCGTTACTGAATACGACTGACCCTCTTAATGCTGGAGCCGGCTGTATAAATCGATATGGCTAAACTTGTTGCTGTTTGTGGTTGTCGTCACGGTCTGGGCTGCTCTAACTTGGTTGCTAACCTGGCGGTGATCCTTGCAAAACGTCAGTCTCGTGTGGGTTTAATCGATATCGACTTGCAGGGACCGGCCCTTCATTTGCTGTTTGGCCTAACCGAGACAACCCTGGCCCACGACGAGAATCAGGGGTTCTGGGGGGCTGCAGAAGATGTCCGCAACAGTCGGGTGATCTCTTGGCTTCAACCTTGCCGATTGGAATCTTTGCCCCAGGGAGCTGGTGTGGCACTACTGTCGCGATCGCGCTCCTTCTCTGACGCCACAGACTACCTTTGCGCCGTCAGCGGCGTTGAGAGCACTGAAGACGCCCTCAGCCAGATTTCAGAGCATTTGAGCTTAGACTATCTGCTGATTGATCTACACATCGAACGCCATGCGGATCTCGATCAAGAAGCCCTAAAGAGTTTCACCATTATCGAAAGTTTGGTCATCTTAGTCGGTATGGGAACCTACGACTTTCAACAGGCGGCCCTTATGGTTGATATTGCCGATCGACTGAAAGTGCCTGAAGTCTTGCTGATTCCCAGCTATGTTCCCTCTAGCTTGACAGCTCACGACGTTCACCAGAGATTTGAAGCAGCTTTTCAGGCTAAAGTTGCCGGAATTTTGCCCTTCAGTGAAGAAATGGCAAGTCTTGCCAGCCGCGATGTCTTTGCCTTGAACTATCCCAACCATGTCCTGACCCAAGCGGTGCATCAAATCGCAGACCATTTGGAACAAGCTGCTATGCCTTCTTCATCTGAACCAGAGTTAACCCCAGCGGACTTTTTTCGCGTTAAGAAAAAAGATGACTCTGAGGATCACCACGGATTCTTCCGCATTTTGGAGCTATCCCCTGACCACCGGAGTATTGTCACCTGCCTGTTGAGATCGGGCGATGCCACCCTTGACCAGCTATCCACGCGTCTTGAGCTACCTCAAGCCACTCTTGAGGAGAGACTCCAAGAGCTACTTGCGATGGGATGGGTCAGCCATATCGAAATAGAAGCTCAGACTTACTATCACTCTCAAGTTCACACCAACCGAGGCAGTTCTTGAACCAGAGGTGAACCCCCTAAGCTTAATCAGCCGAGGTTAACTAACGAAGACCAGACTTTATAAATCAACCGTATTTTGGAGAAAGAAACAGGTAGCATACTACTAACCTAAGAGCAGCGCGATGGGGCAAATGTCCAAGCGAAGCTGGGTTGGGGAAAGACTAAGCTAAGTTCAGCGCGATACCGTATTTTTTTGGCGCACTGAGCAATCTGCTCCAGCTAGAACAAGGTTTAGGAAGCATGTCAGATAATCGCTTGGACAAAAGGTAGCAAAATGTCGAAGATAGTCTCGATTCACTCCTTCCGTGGAGGCACGGGTAAATCAAACTCTACGGCTAACCTGGCTTCGTTTGTGGCTAGCCAAGGCAATCGTGTTGGCATTGTGGATACGGATATTCAGTCTCCTGGTATCCACGTTCTGTTTGGCTTTGACGAAGACCATATTGAACGCGCGCTAAATGACTACCTGTGGGGACGATGCGCGGTTGAAGAGGCTGCTTACGACGTTACCTCCGTGCTGCAGGAAAACCCAAACCAGGGTTCCGTTTATCTTATTCCGGCCAGTCTACGGGCTGGGGAAATCGCGCGAGTTTTGCGAGAAGGGTATGACGTCGGACTGCTAAATGACGGCTTTCAAGCGTTGATTAACAACTTAAATCTAGATTATTTATTTATTGATACTCACCCTGGTCTAAATGAGGAAACCCTGCTTTCTATTACGATTTCAGATATTTTGCTGCTAATTTTGCGCCCCGATCGCCAAGATTTTCAGGGGACTGCGGTCACTGTTGATATTGCCCGTAAATTAGAAGTCCCCAAGATGTATTTAATGGTCAATAAGGCTCTAACCTCTTTTGACTTTGATGCGTTGAAGGCTGAGGTTGAAGAAACTTACGGTGCCCCAGTGGCAGGTATCCTTCCCCTATCAGAAGAGATGATTCAGCTTGGCAGCAGTGATCTGTTCTATCTGCGCTATCCCGATCACCCCTTTAGCAAGGTGATTAAATCGGTTGGAACGCTGTTGCTGAGCTAAGCCGCTAAGCCGTCTCATCAGTTGTAGCAGTCGAAGGGACGATTAAGACAAGCTGTAAACACACCCGCCCTAGCCAATTCCATCGACTATAGGATGGAAGTAGAAGGCCAGAGCAAGCACTGCATAGGCGGCGACCAGCAGGGTTCCCTCAAGCCAGTTTGAGCGGCCATCGCTGCTGATGGAGTTGGCTATTAAGACCGCTACGGCAACGGCTACCAGCTCAAAGGAATTGAAGTCTAAATCCATGGGCTGCCCCAAAAACCATCCCGCAATCACCAGCACAGGTGCTACAAACATCGCAATTTGAAGGCTGGATCCGACGGCCACTGAGAGAGCCAGGTCCATTTTGTTTTTGATGGCAACGGTGACTGCCGTAGCGTGCTCGGCGGCGTTGCCGATGATCGGCAGCAAAATTACCCCGGTAAATAGACGGGTTAAGCCCAATTCCTCGGTAGCAACTTCTAAAGCGTTAACCAGTAGCTCTGACTCTGCTGCCACGGTAGCCGTAGCCGCTAGGAGGACTCCAATCCACAGCGATAGGTTGGGCTTGTGATCGCTATCGAGTTCGTGATGATGGACATCTTTTGTGAGTTCTGGAGTCTGAGTTGAAGTTTGCGCTGGGATTGGCTTTGGGGCTTGCTCTGAAGCGATGGCTTTTGGATCTGGCGCGATCGCTTCAGCTTTGGCACCTTTAATAGCAGATACGTCGGCAGCGGATATTTCAGCATCGGCAGCATTGGCGACCCCTGCATCGTATAGATAGGTGTGGGTTTTCATGGAAAACAGCAGCGTCAGACCGTAGACCAAAATCAACACCAGCGCAACGGCGATGGAGAGTTTCTGCTGGGTTGGCTCATCAATGCCGTTGGAGGTGATATCGACGGCTGTGGGCAGCAAAATGGCAATTACGGCCAGATTCATAGACGACGCATTGACGCGGGCCACCACGGGCTGAAAAACCTGTTCCTTGTGGCGCAGCCCGCCCAGCAGCATGGCTAGACCCATTACCAGCAGCAGATTACCAATGATTGAGCCGGTGATGCTGGCTTTAACAACGTTGATTAGCCCCTCATTAAGCGCAATTAGGGCGATGATTAACTCTGTAGCGTTGCCAAAGGTGGCGTTGAGCAAGCCGCCCCAGGATGGCCCCAGCACAACGGCAATTTCTTCGGTGGCAATTCCCATCCACCCTGCCAAAGGCAAAATTGCCAGGCCCGCTGTAATAAATACCGTTAACTCTCCCCAGTTGAGAAAATAGGCGGCAATGGAAATGGGGACAAAGACCAGCAGGCCGATAAAGATAATATTTTTGACGCTCATGCTGTAAATCTGGGCTGGGGGTTGCAGGATGTAGTTATTTTGCCAGGTGTTTAGCCTTTTGATGGCCTCTTTGATGGAAGAATAGCGAGCCGAGGTGGAATTAAAGAGCAAATGAAAATCAAGCTGAAATGGATTGCGCTGGCAATTGCCCTTCCAGTGGCCTTAGTTGCGGCATTTTTTGGGTGGGCCAGCAGCGGCAGCTTTCCCCGCGATCGCTATGCTGAAACGCTCACCTTCGGGGAAAATCCCAGCGTGCCGGAGACGCCCGATACGTTTACCGTTGTCTCGTACAACATTGGCTATCTATCAGGGCTGACTAACAATGTGGCGGTTGCCCGAGAGCGGGCTTTATTTGAGCGCAATCAGGCTACGGCGATCGCCGCTTTATCTGAGCTAGAGGCTGATTTTATTGGCTTCCAGGAAATTGACTTTGATGCTTGGCGCTCATTTCAGATGAATCAGCTTAGGGCGATCGCCGCAGAGCTGGGGCTCAACTATGGCGCCACCGCTATCAACTGGGACAAAAACTATGTGCCCTTTCCCTACTGGCCCCCTACGGCCCACTTCGGCAAGGTTCTCTCAGGGCAGGCGGTGTTAAGTCGATTTCCCGTTACCGCCAACGAGCGCATTGTGCTGGAGAAAGTGCCCGACAACCCCTTTTTCTACAACGCCCTTTATCTGGATCGAGTTGCCCAAGTCAGCCAGATTGCCATTGGCGACCAAACGCTAGTGGTGATCAACGTTCATTTAGAAGCGTTTGACAATGCCACCCGCCAGAGACAAACTGCCGCTGTACGAGAACTGGCTGAAAGCTACGCTGCGGATTATCCAGTCCTGCTGATTGGCGATTTTAACAGCGCCCTCAACCGAGCGGCAGAGGGCGATCGCTCCATCAATATTTTGCTGGAGTCGGCCCAGCTTCAAGTTGCTACATCGCCAGCACTGCTGGAGGCTCCGGAGCAGGCGACCTTCCCCTCTGACCAGCCAGAATTCAAGCTCGACTATTTGTTCTACACCCCAGACACCATTGAGCTGGTCAACACGAACGTTGTCAGCGCGGCGGCTCAGGCGTCCGATCATCTGCCGCTGGCGATGACCTTTCGTCTTATCCCTTGAGATCATCTAGAGCCCTGGCGTTTGCCTAGAAACTTCGGCTTCCCAATCGAGTATGGTTGAGATCGTCGATAATTAGAGCAATCTTCAATATTTTCTAGCCAATTCTCAGGGCCACCTCAGATTTTCCGCGTTGAATAGAAACTATAAGTTTTCACAGAGGCTATCAAAATGGTTAATACTAAAGTCGCGATCGCGCTAGTGAGCGCAGTCCTAGGGGCAGTTGTAACGGTGGGCTGCACCACCAACTCCCCCACCGCCAGCGAGACACCCGCAACCGAAACTGCCGAAACCGCCGAGGCCACAGGCACCCCGGAAGCCTCTGAAACGGCTGAAGCTACCGAAGCCAGCAGTGAATCTGCCGAACCCTATGAGGTGTTTGCCGAAGATGGCATCGCCATCCGAGGCGCTGACCCAGTGGCCTACTTTACCGAAGCTGCCTATGTGCAGGGCAGTTCTGACTTTACCCATGAGTGGATGGGCGCAACCTGGCAGTTTGCCAGCGCTGAGAACCGCGATCTGTTTGCTGAAAATCCTGAACAGTACGCCCCGGAGTACGGCGGCTTTTGCGCCTGGGCCGTTAGCCAAGGATACACTGCTGAGATTGACCCGACAGCCTGGAAGATTGTAGACGGTTCCCTTTACCTCAACTTCGACGCCAGAATTCAGGAGCGCTGGGCCCAAGATATTCCCGGCAATATCGCCAAGGCTGATACAAACTGGCCCGGCGTGTTGTCTAACTGAGCCGCAGATTCAAATTGTCACTGCACTGTCATCTCGATTTCACAGCATTGACAATTGCCTTAGCCATACTCTGAGGTGAATGCAAAGTTCCTCGCACACAGCGCACTAAACAGCCTTTCGGATTCGAAAGGCTGTTTTTTTTGGCTTACAGAAATGACGTATCCAAGACTTATCCGGTTTTGTCCCCTTAGCTCCCAAATGTGGGGAAACTAGAGGCAACATCCTCCGATTGAAGGAACAGGTCGGATAAGGCTGTGCGCCAGCTTGCTTGGCTGGGCATTCGGCAATCCTTCTGGCCTTATCGCTAAAGTTGACTCCGGATCTGATCTTGCTAAATGGCCGATGTTTCAAAATCTGCGCTAGGCAATCTGGGAGAAACGCTGGTGGCAAACTGGTTGATCCAGTCCGGCTGGCTGATCCTGGCGCGAAATTGGCACTGCCGCTGGGGTGAGCTTGATATTGTGGCCCAAACTTGTAAGCCGACCAAACCCGTTATAGCCTTTGTGGAAGTAAAAACCCGCAGTCGGGGCAGTTGGGATGAAACGGGCCTGCTGGCCATTACGCCAAGCAAGCAGGCCAAGCTGTGGAAAGCAGCCCGGCTATTTTTAGCTCAAGCGCCGACCTTAGCCGAATTGCCCTGCCGGTTTGATGTGGCCCTGGTCAGCTGCCATAGCACTCGCTCCCCTGAGGCTAATCAGACGCAGCAGCCCAGTTTATTAGTGAGCGATCGCGATCGCCGCCTAGTTTTACAGGACTATATTGCGAATGCCTTCTCTGGCCTAGATAGTTAGCTGTCGATCAACCGCCACTAACTGGTGGAATCAGCACCACCTCGTCTCCAGACTGTAGGGGAGTGTCAGGCTCCACAAATTTTAGGTTAACCCCAAATCGGGTTAAGTCTTGCCATCGGGCCAGTTCGGGGTGATCTGCAATTAAGCGATCGCGCACCGTGCTGACCACCGATCCCGCTGGTAGATTCAGAGTAATTTCCGATCTGCCGCAGGCATCTTGATAGGCGGCAAACAGCTTGACAGTGACGGTAAGAGCCGTTTTAGCCATACTCATTAGGTTAAACACTGCTCAGCCACTATAGCGTTGACCAGATAAACTCAACTTAAAACGCCAGACCGCCCGTAAACAAGCAGGCCAGAACAACTTCTCCCAAAACGTTTTGAGTCTCTAGATCCGGTGCTGGGGCGGCTGGGTTGGTAAAGGCGTCTCCAGCGGTAAGCAGCTGCTCATTTGACAGGCCAGAGGTCTGCAGTCCCCGGGCGGCGCAGCTGCAAAACTGGTCAGCCTCTGCTGGTGTGCCACCATCTGCCAGCACGGACTCGGTGCAGCCCACCATAAATGCGTTGAAATCTTCAGGACTATTTAGGGCAGATGGTGAGGGGCTGGAGGGAGACGGTGCTACTGCAGCAGGTGAGGACGAGGAGGACACCACGGGCTCCACGCCACAGATATCCCCTAGATTTACCAAGCGTCCACTCGACGTGCGCATATAGCAAAAATCGTCAGGTTCTCTGGCGATTGCGCTTGGGACTTGAGCCATCGTCAACGCCGCGATCGCTGCGACCGTTGCAGACAGGCTTGCCATATGCTTTTGCCGATCCATCATGATTTTCGCTTCCTGGGTAATGTAGCAATCCGCCAAAAGGTTCGGGCGATTTGCGAGTCAGACTGCCTTTATGCCGACACTCTAGCGGTACTAGGTGCGGTGAGCAATCTGACCAAAGCTATAGGGGCAATTGCCCCTTGTCTTTTCAAAAGATACCCAAAACGCGGCCAAAGTGCCTCGGTGATTGCCTTTTTCACCGTGGACTAGAATCATCCACCGCCACAATCGCCATTAGGGATAAATTTAGAGTGTGTCATCGGTTATGGGCAAAACTGAACGATAAGCCTTGCCACGCTTGCTCCAAGATATGGGTTGGGGCCTATCGGCTGGATGTATTCTTACGTTGTCATCAGCTAACGGCTAACGGATGACAGCCCTTTGCGGCTGACTCAAAAGCGCAAATAGTGCATAAGCTGACTTGCTAAGGATGGCGGCAGCTGCAGTCGCTGGTGCAGGTGAGCGAAGCCCTGATAGGGACCAAACGCCTGACGCTGTTGAATCATTTGCTGAGCCAAATATAAATCGATGCCGGGAACCTGGCTCAGTTGCGCCACCGTTGCTCGATTGACATTCACGACTACGGGCAAAATTACGCTCTGATCATCGTAGTGATAAAACCGCAGCACGGGCCGCCAGCTTTCAATTGCCTGGGGTGCCAAGCTCAGAGCCGCCGCCACATCCTCTAAGGCATAAAACAAAATACCGCCCTGGCTCAAACTCACCAGCGATCGCGCCTGATGAATAGATAGACCGGGCAATCGCAGCCAATCATCAACGGTAGCTCTATTGGCATCAATGGTGACTCCCGCCGCCCCAGCCGCCGCGACCTCATCTGCTGATGTAAATCGGGCATAGGGGTCAGCGAGCCTGCCGCGCTCTAAGAGATGACGGGAAATGCCTATCGCCCACTGCCGCAGCGCACTGAGCCTCAGCAGTCGATCGCGACGTTGTTTCATAGTGATGCTGTTTTATGGTGACGTTGTTTTATGGCGTTAGCGTGGGCTAAGTGATCTTATCGAGCAGACTGCGGCGCTTTTGTTCAAATTCATACTCGGAAACCAGACCCTCTTGCCGCAGTTGCTCCAGCTCCCGCAGAGCCGTAGCAATGATATCGATTGGGGATATCGCTTCCGTCGTAGGGGCAGACTGCGCGCTGTGTGGCGCGAGGGGAGAGACCGAATCTGGCCTAAAGCGATCCTCAAAACTGCGATCGCCCTGAAACAGATACCATACGCCTTCAATAGCGCTTGCGACTCTGGGAATTTGAGTCCAGGCCAGCAGCACATACAGCACGCCCCATCGGGGCTGGCCTAAATAAAATTTATGCAGTCCGGCAATGGGCCAGGGGGTAGGCTGAAACGCACTCAAAAACGCTAAACTAGCCGCTAAATGACGATTTCGAGCGCCCTTTATCGTCAGCGATTCGATTAAGTCTCTTGCCAAATGCAATATCCTTCAGCCCTGCTGCGATGGGTCTTCAGTTTACTCCTGATCGCCTAAACTGAGTCTTGTAAGTTTAAGGGCATTTACTGCGCCTCCGCCTCACGTCAAACTTGGGCCATCTAACTGAATAAGCCGCAGCTCCATTTACAGCTTCCATTCGTATATTCATTAAGTGCATCTAACGTCTTGGCCGGGTGCTGCTGCTAATCTCTCTTCTAGGGCAGGCGATCGCCGGATCACTAGACTAAGATAGGAAAGCATCCGTGATTTTTCTGATCCTTTCGGTCAAAACCAAACCGCTGTGGTTAAGCGCTTTTCAGGCAGGCTATCTCTGTAAAAGTATCCCAATGCTATTTCAGCCCCAGCGTTAGCCTCTACTGCGCCATCCCTGCATTCCGCTCAAAGCAGTTAACCCTTAATCTGTCCGTGCGATTGATTCTGTAAGTCTGAATGGCATCTCAACCTCTTTCCCCTGACTGGCTTAAGAAATTTTCTGATCCCTACGCAACGCTAGGTCTATCGGTCGCCGCTGATGAGCGGCGGTTGCTTAAGCGGTATCGTCAGGTGGCAAAGCGCCTCCATCCCGACGTTCAGGCTCAAAGTGACGAAGCCACTCAGGCTTTTGCCAAAGAGATTATCACCCGCTTAGTTAACCCGGCCTACCAGCGCCTTAAAGTTGATAAAAGCCGTTCTGAAACATTAGCGACCCTAAGATTTAAAGTCCGCCGACTTGCCCGGCAGAATAAACTTAACCCCAGTAGCCCTCTAGCCCAGAAACTGCTGAAGCTGCCTGATACTGAAGTTGATATTTTTTATGAGCAGACGTTAGAGCGGCTTGCCCTCAAGCAATACGACTCAGCCCAAACCTTTGAGCAGGTTACGCCTCAGTTGGCTGAACTGAATCTGGTCTATCTGCGGCGCAAAATGGGAGAAACCGTCATCCGCGAGAAGCGCACTGGCCTAGTTGCTTCAACCGCAGCGCCAATCAAGGCAACCTCTAGTCCAACTCAATCGAGCAGTCAAAATGGCAGCGCATCTGCCGAATCTTCCCAGACAAGCTATGCGGAGCGACATATTGAACGGGCTCAGGCGTACCTCCAAAAAGGTAACCATGCTCAAGCGGTTCAGGAATTGCGTGATGCGATTCGCATCAGCCCAAACAATAGCCACTACCATGCTCTGCTGGGCCGCACCTACCTGGCCCAGAGACTAGAAGGTATGGCAAAGGTTCATTTCCGTCAGTCCCTTAAACTCGATGCTTCCAATGCCTTAGCCCGTAAATATGCTCCTAAGCTTGGCATTGAAATTCCTTCCGGCCCAAAAGTTCAAGTAGGCGTCAGCAAGCAGAAAAGTAAGGGTGGATTTTTTGGCCTATTCCAGAAGAAATCTTAACCAATGAGGAAGAATTCGACCCATCACAGGATCAAGGCTCTGATGCTAGCCGAATCTTCCGGCTACCAGGTTTTCAAGTCACCCAATCTTCCAGTCACCCAATTTTTCAGTCACCCAATTTTTCAGTCACCGAGTCCTCTAATTTTCCTCTTCGTCAGCTTCAACCCCTTCTTCAGCCTGGCGCTCAGCTTCATTTAACATTTCCGTAGCTTCACCCTCGTTGAGAGGGACGTCTTCTTCCGGCGTGCCCACAAAAAACAGCGTCACAAAGATGGTCGTTAAAGCCGCCAGGAAAATGCCTACTGCGGAAAAGAAGCCATACTTAGCGATTGGAACACTCTTGCGGACGGCAAAAATGGTCAGCGAAAAGACCGACGCCAGGAAGAAATGAGACACAAAGCTCATGGTTGGGAAGGCAGAGCACAGCGCAATCAGCAAAACATCAAACGCGATCGCCAATAAAAATACCTGAAATCGCTGCCAGTAGATGCCGGACACCTTGTTAAGGGAATACTGAAAGGGCATCCACAATGAAGTGTCTAACGCCTTCATTAAATCTTGGAGCGCATAAACAACCACGCTGGATAGGGTGACAAACGCAGTTAACCAATGGAGATAGGACAGCGCATTAACATCGCTCTGTCGAAAATTGACCACTGCTGCAATCACTGTATTGAGCCCAAATACCAACCCAACCGCCAGCAGCACCCAGGCGGCATTTAGGCACAGATTTGCAATAATGCGGGTGCTTTGGGGCGTAGACTTCCAGCGGGCGTGGGCTACACCAGCTCGATGAGCTTTTGAGGAGCCAGATTGCAAGGTGGACGAACGAGAGGCTCTGTTGTAAGTCATGATACCGTCTGTAGCTTTGATTTTTAGAGTGGCGTATTGAGTTCAAACGAGATGTCAACTTTAGGACATTGATGCACTGAGTTAGCAGCAGAGCGCTGGCGTCTAACGATCCTAGGAGCTCAGGCCACGACAAGACTGTGAGCGAATGGAGCGATAAAGCCACCTAACGATTGCAAATAGTGTGTAAAGCTTATGGAGGATGACATTAATTCTGCAAGGGTTCTAAAGAGGCTTTATCTCAACCCTATATTCATCCTCCGCAATTCCCTAGAGACTTTATATGAAATTCACACTTAAATTTAGTTTAAAGCACTGAGATCACCTTTAAGTTACTCACCCTTAAATCCCCATCTAATCTTGAACAGCCCTTCAGCGTTGAATAATGCCTTGAATAATATAGAGAGTGGATTGGCCACCGTTGATGTGCCATCTCATACCTCCCATTCTCCCTGGACGATTGAAGATAGCGAAGCCCTTTATCGCATTCACGGCTGGGGAGAGCCTTATTTTTCTATTAACGAGGCGGGGCATATCACAGTGTCGCCAAAGGGCGATCGCGGTGGAGCGCTCGATTTGTACAATCTGGTCGAAGCGCTGAAGCTGCGCAATCTGGAGCTGCCAATATTGATTCGGTTTTCAGATATTTTGGAGAACCGGATTGAGCGCTTGAACGCCTGCTTTGCCAAAGCCATTGCCCGCTATGGCTATGACGGTGACTACCAGGGTGTTTTTCCCGTGAAATGCAATCAGCAGCGTCACCTGATTGAAGCCCTGGTCAATTTTGGCCGCCCCCCTCAGTTTGGCCTAGAAGCCGGCTCCAAACCTGAGCTGATGATTGCCCTGGCGCTTTTGGATACTCCCGGTGCCCTGCTGATTTGCAACGGCTACAAAGATCAAGAATATATTGAAACTGCAATGCTCAGTCAGCGGCTAGGACAAACTCCAATTATTGTGATTGAGCAATTACAAGAATTAGAATTGGCCATTGCCGCTAGCCGCCGGCTTAACATTCGCCCCATACTGGGCATCCGCGCTAAGCTGACCGCCAAAGGCACGGGGCGTTGGGGAGGATCAGCGGGTGACCGGGCCAAATTTGGCCTCACGGTTTTAGAAATTCTAACTGCCGTTGAGCGGCTCGACGCCGCCGATATGCTCGACTGTTTGCGCCTGCTGCACTTTCATATCGGCTCCCAGATTTCATCTATTGGCGTCATTAAAGATGCCCTGCAGGAGGCCGCTCAAATCTATGTTGAACTGGTCAAACTCGGTGCTTTCATGGGCTACCTAGACGTGGGCGGCGGTTTAGGCATTGATTATGACGGCTCCAAAACTAATTTTCACGCCTCTAAAAATTACAGCACCCAAAACTACGCTAACGATGTCGTTGCTGAGGTGAAAGAAGCCTGCGATGCCGCCAATATTCCTGTTCCAACCCTGGTGAGTGAGAGTGGACGCGCGATCGCTTCCCATCAGTGTGTTCTTATTTTTGATGTGTTGGGCAGCAGCGATGTCCCCAGCGGCGCCCCAAAACCGGCTCAGCCTGGCGAGCATCTGATTATCCGCAACCTGTACGAAACCTATCAATCCATTACCCTAAAAAACTATCAGGAGGCTTATCACGACGCGGTTCAGTTCAAAGACGAAGCCATTAGCCTATTTGGGTTTGGCTACTTGAGTCTGAGCCAGCGGGCTCGAACAGAGCGATTGTTTTGGGCCTGCTGTGAGCGAATTATGACCCTGGTCAAAGATGAAGACTATGTTCCCGATGACCTAGAAGATTTAGAGACCATCATGGCCTCGATTTACTACATTAATTTGTCGGTGTTTCAGTCTGCCCCCGATACCTGGGCGATTGAGCAACTGTTTCCCATTCTGCCTATCCATCGTCTTAACGAAGCCCCAACCTGCCGGGCCACCCTGGCCGACCTAACCTGTGATAGCGACGGCAAAATCGATCAGTTTATCGACCTGCGGGATGTAAAGCGGGTGTTGGAACTCCATCCGCTGCGTCCACACGAGCCTTACTACTTGGGGATGTTTCTCAATGGGGCCTATCAGGAAATTATGGGCAGTCTACATAACCTATTTGGCGATACCAACGCGGTTCATATTAGCCTGACGCCCAAGGGCTATCAGGTAGAGCACGTTGTTAAGGGCGACAGCATGACTGAGGTGCTGAGCTATGTGCAGTACAGCGCAGAAGATTTGATCGAACAGCTGCGGCGGCGGGCGGAGCAGGCGCTCCAAGATCGCCAGATCACACTGCAAGAGTCGCAAATCCTCCTGCAAAACTACGCACGCAGCTTAAGAGGCTATACCTACTTAACGTCTTAAGTGCCCAATGCAATTTTCCCTGTTTGATTAGGGTAAAGACTCGAGCAATATTTCTATAGGTGCCGCAATCCGAGAGAAGATTTATCAGGTTTCTCCAGAATTGAACTAAGGGCTGCCATCATTTAGCGGTCAAGTCTTTATGAGGAAGGTGTTTTAGCCCCTAGTTTGCTATGCGGGGCGGGCGCGGTAATGCTTATACCGGAAACATTCTGGTTTTAATTGATGACGCGCCCTAGTCGAGGTAGCCCATTAGGGTCGCTGGATCTTCATCAATGTCGTTGGAGGCCACGGGGCGATTGCCGGGGAGTCCAGAATTTTCCATAACCTTGAGCGTGCTGACCGCAATGGGGCGGTGACCGGGCAAGATATCGGTGCTCGCGATCGCCAAAGTATCTTCCATCACAGGACGACTTCCGCCAGAGCTTAGGGTGTGGGCAACTTTCATTTGACTTACCTCAATTGGGCGACGGTTGGGCAGGGTATCGGTTTCAATTAATTTGGCATGGTCTGCGGATATCACAATCTCCGAATCTGAAGATGCCTTAACCAGTTCGCCGTTTTGAGAATCTGAGGTCACTTGATTATCCATCTGCTCGGTTTTGCCATTGGTTGCTGCGTTGCTGCTCATGGGTAACTCCCGCTATTCCTGCGTGACGCCTGCCGTCGAGAATAAAGGCGATTGGCCGTACTCTATCAGCCGAAATGGAGCTTTGTTAAAAGAGCCCCGATATCCACTCTTATATCTATATCAGCGGTTTGGCACCGCCACAGGTCGAAATTCGTTATCGCTTTAATAAGTAAAACAATAGGTCAGCCGCGTTTAGGCCAAAAACTAGGATTCCAAACCTTAAGGAATAATTATAGATTAAAAGCGCCTCGATTAAGTTTATAAAACTTAATTAAGTCATATTCAATCTAGCGATATCAGGCGCGGTGAGAAACCTGACCAAAGCGATAGTTTTAGCCTGCCCCTGCCCTTAGAAAGCCTTGTCTAAAAGGGTTTGTCAAATTTGAAATGGGGGTAGCTTGTAGTTTTTCCACTGGTGGCTGTAGCGCTCGGCAACGTAGGGGGTCAGCGTCAGACGCAGGGGAGCACCCGCTGCCACATCAATCCGCAGAAACGAATAGGGCTGGCGGCGCTGACTGCCATAGCCTGTTTTGCCCACAAAGCAATGAGACTGAGCAACCGGGCGATCGCCTTCCAGCAGTAAACTGCCCTCCGAGCGCTGTCGCCTAAGGCTATACCCGCTGCCCCCACAGACGACCCAGTGAAGACCCGCGTCGCCATAGCCTGTCTCCAGCGTCTCTAAATGTTCAAAGCAGTGGGCATGGCCGGAAAGGGTCAAATTCACCAAACGGCTGTGGGGCGGCATTGGTCTAACCTGAGACTGCACCCGATCGAGCACCTGTCGCAGTCGGCGACGAATAGCCAGGGTCTGCCCCTGATGCCACTTGCTTGCTTCAGTTACATAGGGGGGATGATGGAAAAACAAAATTCGGCCCCGCACGGCCTGATTCTGACAAGACTGTACTAAACGCTCCTCCAGCCATTGGAGCTGTGCCATATCCACCGTTGCGGCAGATCTGGCCTGGTACTGCTTGTCGAGATCACGAGCAGTTTCGGTAATCTGCTCAATCTTGCCGCGCAAATAATCGGCCTGCTCCACTTGTTCGGGCACTGTGGTGTCCAGGCTAGTCAGTTTTTCGACGAGGTGCTGCTGCTGGCTGAGCAGGGCCTGATATTTATCGGCTAACCGCTGCCTCAAATTAGAATTGGAGTGATGATCTGATAAAGGTTCTGGCTCGTTAAACGTGTTGGAATCCAGCGCAAAGAAATCGATGCCCTGGTAGCGAAAGCTGTAGTAGCGATTGGGCAATCGGGTGAAGCGACCGGGACAGTAGCGCAGGCAGAGGCCAGTCGGGCCAGCAGCATCGTAGTGGCGGGCCAAATGCTGGGGCAGGTCACTAGAGGGAACAGCTTGAAGATAGTCTAAAAAGGCTCTGGCGTAGGCGTCTCCCTGATAAGAACCATGCCACCCAATATCGAGATCCAAATAGCGTCCTAGCAGGGGCTTGAGCGGAGAAGCGAGCTTGGACAACGCGCCATAAAACAGCGGGAGATCATAGTAGTCGTGGTTGCCGAGAACCGGCAGAAACGGCTGCTTAAAGATCATTTGGTCGTAGGGGATTTGATCCGGCGTGTGACCGCCAACTAGCCATTCACGGTAGGGCTTAATAAAGTTGTCCAGGTAGTGTTCACTCGATCCGACCAAATAGACCACATCTCCGGTGTGGAGCACAAAGCGAGTGGTGGACTGATGAGCAGCCATTGCGGCGGCAATTTGCCGCTGGGGATGACAGCCGGGATGCTCTCCCGATCCGCTGTCTCCCAGAACCAGAAATGAAAACGCCTCAGATGTATCGGAGTAGCCATCATCAATCCAAAGCTGACGCTGATCAATGGATCTGTCGGTGATTTGAGGATTCTCCCAGCAAACCCGCTGGGCCATGCGCTGAATTTTTGTCCGCACAGCGGGATCGGAAACAAAACTGACCACAGTACACCTGTGTTAAACAACAATGTGAGATCACGCAGCCTCTAACTGGCCTAGGACGCTCGATCAGCTGGGAGCAAAAGCCTTAGCCGTAATCAGGGTCTCCTCACAGGCAGAAAAAGGCAGGATTGCCACGGGGCAAGTGATCCCCATATAATGCCGAAGTTCGGATTGAACAAATGTTAAGCCGCTGTACGATTCCTGCTGCCAGTTTAGCCGGGGTCGCGGTTTGGCAAGCTGATGAGTTTCCCTATAGTTATGCGTCAGTTATGCGCCTCCAAGTTCCAGAACGCTACACCGTTTTAATTGCTCGCACCGGAAAAGAATCGCTAACCCTGTCGTTTAAGCTCAGAAACGTCGTGGTTCTGCTGGCGATCGCGCTGCTAACGCCAACCGTTTGGACAGGGTTTTGGATTACCAATCTAATTCGCAGCAACGCCCAACTCAATGAACGCAATCAGGCGCTATCTGAAACAGCCAGCGAAGTACTAATTGAGCTAGAAACGCTGGACGCTGAGGTAAACGACCTGCAAGAGCGGGCCGGCATGCCAGAAAAACTGCCAAATGAGCCCTCTGAGTCTACGGAAGCCTTACCAGAAGATCAGTCCAATTTCCAAAATGGCTCCCAGGGTGGACTGGGTCAAGCAGTAGAACCTGAGACCTTATTTTCGCTGATCCAGCAGCGCCTGCCGAGCTTAAAAGGGCAAGTTTCTGGGCAGGTCAAACCCGCTCTGGAGGCGACTTTAGCAGAGGAGCAAGCGGAGGCATCTGCCTATCCGGATGCGCTACCTATTAAAGGCGAATTTGAGGTGTCGTCAGAATTTGGTATACGCCGCAATCCGTTTGGGGGTCTTTCTTTTGAAAAACATGAGGGCATTGATTTTACCGGGCCTTACGGAACACCAATTTACGCAACCGCTGATGGCGAGGTAACCCTGGCAGAAAACTCTAGCGGCTACGGCAATCACGTCATTATTGACCATGGCTATAGTCATAAAACCCTGTATGCCCATATGGCCGAGCTAAAGGTTAAAGTTGGCGATCGTGTTCGGCGCGGCCAGATGATTGGCACCCTGGGCAATACGGGACGCTCCTCTGGGCCCCATTTGCACTACGGCATTTACCGGCAGGGTAAGGCCGTCAACCCCCGGTACTATCTTGGCATGAGAGGTTAGCCGGCACCGATGAGTCATCCAATCACCCAGAACTAATGGCGATAGGCTAGTAAGGGGTGCAGTCGCCGTTTACCACCACCCAGTTATCAGTCACCTTATTGGGCATTGCAGATATGGGGTTTCAGGCCGAACTAAGTCTGCTGCTGCGGGCGCGATACGTTCTGATTTATATTCCGACGTTAGAAGAAGATCGGGCAGAGGCCGCGATCGCAGCCTCTGCTCAGCAAGCAGGCGATCGCAATGTTTACACCTGGGATTTTGTGGACGGCTACCAGAGTAGCCCCAACGATACCGGCTTCGGTCGTCGCAACCCCGTTCAGGCCCTAGAGTATGTCGAAAGACTGCCCGTTGACAGCGCAGGAATCTTCGTTTTACGAGACTTTCACCGCTTTTTGGACGATATTGCAGTCTCTCGCAAACTGCGCAATCTCAACCGCAAACTTAAATCTCAGCCCAAAAATATCGTTCTCCTCTCAGCCCAAATTGCCATCCCCGATGACTTACGAGAGGTCATTACGGTGCTGGAGTTTCCCTTGCCCCAAGTGGACGAAATTCGCATAGAAATTACTCGCCTGCTGGGAGCTATGGGCAATACGCTGCCCCCTCGGATTATGGACGAGCTAGTTCGCTCCTGCCAGGGGCTGTCGATGGATCGGATTCGGCGGGTGCTGGCCCGGGGCATTGCTGCCCACGGCAGTTTTCAGCCTGAAGATATCGATCTGATTTTAGAAGAGAAACGCCAAACCATTCGCCAGACCCAGATTTTGGAGTTTTATCCGGCCAGCGAAAATATCTCTGATATCGGCGGTCTCGATAACTTAAAAGACTGGCTGATTAAACGGGGCGGTGCTTTCTCAGAACAGGCTAGAGCCTACGGCCTTCCCCATCCGCGAGGACTGCTGCTGGTGGGCATTCAGGGAACTGGAAAATCTTTAAGCGCTAAAGCGATCGCCCATCACTGGCACCTGCCGCTGCTGCGTCTGGATGTCGGTCGCCTATTTGCTGGGCTAGTGGGCGAATCAGAATCTCGCACCCGACAAATGATTCAACTGGCCGAGGCTCTGGCGCCCTGCGTGCTGTGGATTGACGAAATCGACAAAGCCTTTAGCGGCATAGATGGGCGCGGGGACAGCGGCACCACCAACCGCGTCTTTGGCACATTTATCACTTGGCTAGCCGAAAAAGACTCCCCGGTGTTTGTGGTTGCAACCGCCAACAATATTGAATCTCTACCGCCAGAACTGCTGCGCCGGGGACGCTTTGACGAAATCTTTTTTGTGGGACTCCCCAGCCAGGACGAGCGGCAGGCCATTTTTTCGGTTCATCTCTCTCGCCTCCGGCCTCAAAGCCTAGAAACTTACGACCTGGCCCGACTAGCCTATGAAACCCCAGAGTTCTCCGGAGCTGAAATTGAGCAGGTCATTATTGAAGCGATGCACCTAGGCTTTAGCCAAAGTCGCGACTTTACCACCGACGATATCCTGGCAGCCGCCAGTCAGATGATTCCTCTGGCTCGCACCGCCCGACCTCAAATTGAGGCGCTGCAAGCTTGGGCAGCAGCAGGCAAAGCCCGGCTGGCCTCGCGCCAAACCAGTTTGAGTCAGCGATTTCAGCAGCAAAGCGGTTCAGATTAGTCCCCCAGTTTACAAGACGCACCCAAATAAGCTTCCAAATAAGCTGTGGACGAGGCATAAAGACCGTGCTATAACAAGTCGGCAGATGCCCCTAGCCGTAACCTTCACTGCCGGGACGACGCCATTCTTGAGCCTTAAGGTGAACCGTATGATTGCCAAGTTTTTTCTCAGCTTGTCAAAAGTTGTTGTCGGGGTCTCCCTAGCAATGATTGTGCTGTCCCTAGCTGGGGTTGCAACCGCCCGGTATTTTATGGCGAAGCTTGCGGTACTGCCCGAGAAGCCCCTCTATGCCAGCGAAACTCAAACGGCTGAACCCATAGAAGTTGAGGAAAATTCAGCGGTTCCGACAGAGCCCGAAGCCGTTGCGACTCCGCCTGTAGACAGTGCTCCGGAGGCCGCTTCAGAGGCCGCCCTAGAGCCGGGTCAGTACAAGGTATTGGTGGTTCAACCGATTGGACTAGTGCTGCGAGAAGGGCCAGGCCAAGACTATATCCAGCTTGGCGGCGTGGAATATGACGACACGCTAATTGTCATCGGTCAGAATGAATCCCAAACCTGGCTAAACGTACGCCTCAGCAATGGTCAAGAGGGTTGGGTCAAGGGTGGCGGCAATGTGCAAGCAGCAGAGAACAACCCTGCTGAAACTGAGGAATAGCGGTATCTACCAATCAGTTTTATTACTAAATCTACTGAGCCTCCGAGCTATCGGTTGGTGAGCCAAACGCCGGTGTTAAAAATGCAGCTAAAGCACCAATGGCAAACCCTGACACATTGCGAACCACAGGCAGTAACTCGCTGGTGCGAGTGACCACTGGCCCAAGCCCAAAGGCAATAAACAAAATACCCCACAGGGGCGAAAAAATAAGCGCCCACTGCCAGGCAAACACCTGGCCTTCTTTGCGGGGCTGGGCCGCAAAGCCGCAGATGACGCCGCCAAGGACAGAGGTAATTAGGGTTAAAATCCACTGCTCACGGGGCAACCCCGGCACCACGCTGCATCCTCCCTGACGCAGGCACCCTTCTAGGGACGCGATCGCATCCAAAATGGCATTATCTTCGCCGTTGTCACGGACAAAAAACTGATTGCCGTAGCGTGTCTGAAGCTCAATCCAGAACGTGCGGGGCATCAGGTCATATACGGCATCACCAACGCTGAAATTAAGCAGATTTCCGCCGCGCGGGTCGGCAACCAGCATAACGCTTTTATCATCAAGCCCCCAAAACCGTTTCACCGCTCTGCCGGGGGTGCGGTCATACTGAGTCAACACTCTAAGCTTCCAACCCGTTTCGTCTTCCAGACGACCAAGCTGCTCGTTTAAGAACTGCTCTTGGCTCTCTGTTAAGGACTTTGCTAAGTCAATTACGACAGTTTGTTCTTCGGGGAGCAACTCCGGATTATCGTAGGCGTAGGCGGCAGGAGCGATCGCCCAGCTTGCCACCACCAAACAGAGGAATAGCAGCCCTAACCAAACGCGACGAAGCTCAAAATGACTTAAACTACATCCGATTTGGAAACTGAAGCCTTTTCTTAGCCCAAAGCCAGGAATCTGGATGTGGTCGCAATACAAATACTTATTGATCATTATGTTTTTCAAAACAAAGGCGAGACAATGTCCGTTTTTTGACCCATCAGATCAATCAAAGGCCGCAAGCGGAAACAGCACTACGTTATCAACGATATTGCTATGTTAATAGTTGTTACGTAGCTCTCATCTTACGGAAGATCTGAGGAATGCGTCAATTGAGTTTTTCTAATCCACTGGCGTCATGGGGACGATTTCGGTCCGGAACCGGGTTGCGCTTTGCTGAGACCGGGCGGACAGGCCGCGGGCCTATGGAATCAGATTTAGCTTGCGGTGACGAGCGGGTATCGGAGTTTGAGGCGGCTTTAGGCTGGGCTGATTGGGGCTGAATTGGTTGCTGAACTGGACGCGGTATCCGAGCAGGGTCAGCAGAACGAGCGCTGAGACGATCGCCTCTGGAAGTTCGCGATCGCGGCCGGCGGCGGTTATCTAGCCTGCGATCGCCAGAAGAGGCGCGATTAAATGTCCGCCAAGCTACCCGCAAGCCGACCAGCAGCCCCCGCCCACTCCGCCCCACACGGGTAGCGCCCTGACGCACTTGGGTAAGGCCGCTGTCTACCTGCTTAACCACTTCACTGGCAGAGTGTACCCCGCTGGCCACTTCATCGGTGAGTTCAGTCAGCTCCACCCCGGTCAGTCGGATTGATTCTAAAGTCGAGGGCAGCTCTCGATTTAGAGTGTCCAGCAGTTTTTCCGCACTGCGAGCGACCCGCGACAGCTCGCGAAAAGTGGGCAAGGCAACCGCCAAGACTAGGGTGAGGCTCGCAGAGACCAGCACAAAAGATAAAACTAGCCAGAACAGAGGATTAGTCACAAAGCCCATGAGATAGCGCCTAGAACGAATCTCGCTTAGAGCCTGTGGAAAGAGCCGCATCAGCAGTTGAATGTTGAGACTCAAACTCTTGGCGGCTGGCGGATTGTCCAGCGGCAATGGCATCCTGCAGCCGCTCTAAGGTCTGCTCCCAATTGCGCAGGGCCGATTCAGATAGCCGATCGGCCTGGAGTTGAAGCGTCGTCGATAAGTCTTCGACCAGTTCTGGTAGGGCATCGGCAGACTTACGCAGCAACTGCCGGGTCTCTTTGCCAGAGCGGGGGGCAGCCAGCACCCCGGCAACGGCACCCACCGCCGCTCCAATCAGCAATCCCCCTACAAACTTGCTCGATCCATTTCCCTTTGCCATCGCCAAACTCCTGAAGTTCTAATGCCCGTTGTCGAAGTCGTTGATGATTCGAGCGATATCTGATTCAATCAAGACCTGATTCAATCAACATCCTCAAAACTACTATTTATTTTGGTTTATAGCCGCTTTGGCCGTCCCCGCCGATATCGTATCCAGAACCGCTGTCCTACACCGATTAAAACCAAAATTTGCTTAAGCTGTCGAAGCTGCAGCCGCAGAGCAATATAGCGATCGCGGCGTTTAGTCACATTAACCTGCATCTTTAAGACGGGCTGGAGCACTTGTTGACTAACCGGTTCCCACGCGACCAGGGCATTAGCAATCTGGCCCAGTACTCGACGCAGTCGCCAAATTCGCCAGGCGCCATAGCAGCAGGCCAGAGCAATTATCAAGTTTACGCTCACCACGATAGCCACCATGGGCATCTCCTGGGCCAAAATTTATTCGTCAGCGGCCTATCAAAGGCCGTTGGATCTAATGGTAGTATCAATGCCACCCAGCGTCGCCCCCCCAGTGATCTCCCAGTGATCTTCCAGTCACCCCCCCAGTCGCTCTAGTCTTGCCTGAGTTTATGGAGCAATCCCGGTTTATTCAGTACGTCAGCGTAAATGCACCGACCCGCGATAATGGTGCAATAGGGACTGCAACTCGCCCCTTTGCCAGTTTGACCCAGGCGTTGGCCCAAGCTCAGCCCGGCACTACTCTGCAGGTTTTACCCGGAACTTACAGCGCGGCTACAGGGGAAGGGTTCCCCCTGCGGGTTCCTGCAGGCGTTATTGTTCAGGGAGAACCGGGGCAAGAGCCGACGCTGCTGGGGGGCGGCGAGTTTAGCAGTGCTACTTTTGGCAGCCAGAGCGCCACGCTTATATTGAGCGGCGATGGGCAACTGCGACACCTGGTGATGACCAATCCGACTGAGCGCGGGACGGGGGTATGGCTGGAGTCTTCCAGTGGCGATGTTTACCGCTGCCAACTGATGAACTGCCGGCGAGATGGCATTTTAGTGACGGGCAATAGCTTACCGCTGATTGCAGAGAATCAGTTTCGGGGCAACGGGGCGAGCGGCATTTCGCTGCTGCGCAACAGCAAGGGCGAGGTGCGGGGCAATAGTTTTGAGCAGACGGGCTATGGTATCGCTGTCAGTGACGAAGCTGCGCCCTTGCTGCAGGCTAACCAGTGCCGAGACAACCGGAGCGCTATTGTGGTGTCACGCTCAGCACGTCCGGTACTGCGCGAAAATTATTTGGCTAACAATCGAGACTACGGTTTAGTGATTCAGGATCAGGCCGCGCCGGATTTGGGCCAGCGCCAGTCTTGGGGGGGCAACCGATTTGTCAGCAATGGGCAGGGGGCGCTGAACAACCAGACCCGTCGGCCTTTAGTTTCAGTCGGTAACTTGATTGACCCTAGCCGGGCTGTGGGGGCGATCGCGCTAACGGCCAGCACGATTCCCGACCGCAGCGCTTTGCCCCCACGGCTGTTAACGGCGCCGCCAGAGCCGCTGCCGCCTAAAGATGCTGACGACGAATCTTCGCCGCCGCCAGATCCCAGAGTGCCTACGCTGAGTCGATTCCAGGATCTG
>JBCDFX010000013.1:0-23363 GCA_039177155.1 Cyanobacteria bacterium P01_H01_bin.119 | reverse complement strand
GGGCCAGCGGCTATTTCACTAAGCCCTACTTAGAAGAAGCGCTCCTTGATGCGGCTCAACGGATGTTAAATGGTGAAGTGCTGGTGGGCAATAAGAAAACCGGAGCACCGGAGACCAACGGTAAATAGTCTGCAAATAGTCCGCCGTCTAACCGATTGACTGGAGGCAGCAGTCGTCAGTCCAGTGAGAAAAAGGCCCCGACCTGAAGTGCCGGTAAGCTCTGTACGCTGGAGTTAATCGGGAATACGGGTATATCCAGAACAAGGGGCATATCCAATATTTAAGAAGGGGGCTAGCCTGTCTCGGCTGTCCCCCTTCTGAGCTGTACTATTGGGATGTCTTACTACACATCAGGACCAAAACTAGGCCAGTAGGGCCTTTGCCTTGGTCAACACGTTTTCGACGGTAAAGCCATATTCCGTCATAACGGTGCCGCCGGGCGCGGACGCGCCAAACGTTTCAACACTGACGGTATCGCCTTCTGAACCCACATAGCGGCACCAGCCAAAACTAGCAGCGGCTTCTACGGCCAGGCGTTTGGTAACGGTTTTGGGCAATACGGAGGTTTTGTACTCGTCGCTTTGAGCTTCAAACAGCTCCCAAGAGGGCATCGAAACCACACGCACCTTTTTACCTTCAGCCCGGAGCGTTTCAGCAGCCTGGGCACAAAGGGAGACCTCACTGCCTGTACCAATCAAAATAATGTCGGGAGTTCCGTCGCTGTCGGACAGCACGTAGGCTCCCTGAGCTACCTTATCGGCAGTAGAACCGTCTAAATTGGGCAGGTTTTGGCGGGTCAATGCAAGCAAAGTGGGGGCTTTGCGGTTGGCGATCGCAATCTTGTAAGCGCCAGAGGTTTCATTACCGTCGGCAGGGCGAATTACCGTTAAATTGGGAATCACGCGCAGAGAGGCAATGGTTTCTACCGGCTGGTGGGTCGGACCATCTTCCCCTAGCCCAATCGAATCATGGGTCATCACATAAATGACTCCTGCTTCTGACAGAGCAGAAATCCGAATTGCCGCCCGCATATAGTCGGCGAAGACCAGGAACGTAGCGCAGTAGGGAATCAAGCCTGAGTTATGCAAAGCGATGCCGTTGCAGATGGCACCCATGCCGTGCTCCCGAACGCCAAAGCGCAGGTTGCGATTCTCATAGGTTCCTTTTTGGAAGCTGCCAGAGGTTTTAATCTCCGTTAGGTTGGAGTGGGTCAGGTCAGCCGACCCGCCAATCAGCTCCGGAACTGCAGGAGCCAGAACGTTGATGCAGGCTTGAGAATGCTTCCGGCTCGCGATCCCCTTATCTTCGGGAGTAAAGCTAGGCAGAACATCTGCCCACCCGTCCGGCAGGGTGCCAGAGATCATCCGCTCAAATTCAGCCGCCGCTTCCGGATACTGGGTACGATAGGTCGCTAGAGTCTCTTCCCACTCAGCTTGCAGGCTAGCACCCCGGTCAATCGCTTTGCGCATATGGGCCAGAGCATCTTCGGGCACTTCAAACTCACCGTAGTGCCAGCCAAGATTTTTACGAGTCGCTTGAATTTCATCGCTACCCAGGGCCGAACCGTGGATGCCCGCCGTATCTTGTTTATTGGGAGAGCCATAGCCAATGGTAGTAGTCACCTTGATCATAGAAGGTCGGTCGGTGACGGATTTAGCCTCTTCGATCGCCTTAGCGATCGCCTCTAAATCTGTATTGCCGTCTTCAATATGGATAACGTGCCAGCCATAGGCTTCAAACCGCTTAGCCACATCTTCAGTAAAGGCAATATCCGTAGAACCATCAATGGAGATATGGTTATCGTCGTAGAGGGCAATCAGCTTGCCGAGTCCTAAATGCCCGGCCAGCGAGCACGCTTCCCCAGATACGCCCTCCATATTGCACCCGTCACCCAAAATGACATAGGTGTAGTGATCGACCAGGGTGCAATCGGATTGATTAAACCGGGCCGCCAAATGAGCCTCAGCCATAGCCAGCCCAACCGCATTGGCAATCCCTTGACCCAGAGGCCCAGTAGTCACCTCTACTCCTGGCGTTTCAAAGTTTTCAGGGTGACCCGGCGTGCGCGATTGCCACTGACGAAACTGCTTAATGTCGTCTAGCGTAACGCTGTCATACCCAGCGAGATAGAGCAGCGCATACTGCAACATGCAGCCGTGGCCCGCAGACAGCACAAAGCGATCGCGGTTGAACCAGTTCGGATTTTTAGGATTGAAGCGCATAAACTGATCCCACAGCACAAAGGCCATTGGGGCAGCGCCCATAGGCAAACCGGGGTGACCAGACTTTGCTTTCTCAACGGCATCAATAGCCAGAAATCGAATAGAGTTAATGCAAAGCGCTTCGAGTGATTGGGTTGCGACAGCCATATTCCTATTGGGTGTGAACGACGACGGTACAGCAGAGGACAGCACCAGGCTTAAAGGAAGACATTAAATATTCCCATAAACTAGGCAGCAACGAGCCTATCATCCCATCCCCACGGATCAGGGGGCAAGGGCACTCTCGCGATCCCCGCTCCCCTGTCGAACCTTGTTGGACTCTGTTGAAGTGCGTCGGATATCGGAGCGGGTAGTGGACAAAATCAACTTCAGTCAGAATATTTTTGGAACGCAAGGGTTACATTGTGTCCGCCAAACCCAAACGAATTAGAGAGCGCCACATCTACCGTCATCGCTCGACTTGCTCTGGGCACATAGTCCAGATCGCAGCCCTGATCGGGATTGTCCAGATTCAGCGTAGGAGGCACTTGGTCGTTGGCCACCGCCATTGCTGCGGCAACCCCTTCAATACCGCCAGAGCCACCCAGCAGGTGCCCCGTCATAGATTTAGTTGAACTCACAGCCACCCGGTAAGCACTGTCGCCAAGGGCCGCCTTAATCGCTTTGGTTTCCGTTGGATCGTTGGCCGGAGTGCTGGTGCCGTGGGCATTGATATAGCTCACCTGCTCAGGCACCAAATTGGCATCTTTTAGCGCCATCCGAATGGCCCGAGTTGCCCCTTCACCATCTGGAGTTGGGGCGGTCATATGATAAGCATCGCAGGTCATACCGTAGCCAACAATCTCAGCGTAGATTTTTGCCCCTCGGCTCAGGGCATGCTCCAACGCTTCAATCAGCAAAATACCGCACCCCTCACCCATCACAAACCCGTCGCGATCGCGATCGAAGGGACGACTCGCCCGACTAGGCTGATCATTTCGGGTCGATAGTGCCCGAGCAGAGGCGAATCCGGCCACGGCCAACGGCGTCACAGAGGACTCAGTACCGCCACACAGCATCGCTTGAGCATAGCCATTTTGAACAATTCGGAAAGCGTCCCCAATAGCATTAGACCCGGCAGCACAGGCCGTCACTGCACAGGAGTTGGGACCTTTTGCGCCAGTCTGAATAGCGGTTAGGCCGGCGGCCATATTGGCAATCATCATCGGCACCATAAAAGGGCTGCAGCGGCTGGGCCCGCGATTGAGGTAAACCTCCTGCTGGTCTTCCATTACTTTGAGGCCACCCACGCCCGTTCCAATCATGACGCCGACCTGCTCAGCATTTAGGTCGGTAATTTTAAAGTTGGCATCTTGTAAGGCTTGATGACTCGCCGAGACCGCAAACTGAGCGAAGCGATCCATGCGTTTGGCGTCCTTACGATCAAGGTAATCGAGGGGATCAAATCCCCTTACCTCACCCGCAATTTGACAAGCGTGCTGACTGGCATCAAAAGCAGTAATTGGTCCGATCCCGTTCTTAGCGCTGACTAGCCCATGCCAGTAGTCGGAAAGGGTATTGCCTAATGGAGTAATAGCCCCCATTCCGGTGATTACAACACGCTTTTTAATCGAATCTGTCATGACCCTAACTCAATGCCCAATAACGCACGACATCTGCGTCAGCCCGTATCTGCCGTATTTAAATCGCAGACGGATGCAAGACTGACAGCAGCCTGTCTTTCTCAAGCAGCAGACTTTTCCTTAATAAAGTCAACTGCTGCCTGCACAGTACCAATTCCTTCAGCAGCCTCGTCCGGAATCTCAATATCAAATTCCTCTTCTAGAGCCATAACCAGCTCGACAGTATCGAGGGAGTCAGCGCCTAAATCGTTGGCAAAGCTGGCCTCTGGTTTCACTTCGCCCTCGTCAACTCCGAGTTGCTCAGCTACGATTTTTTTGACCTTCTCAAAAACTTCTTCGCTCATGGACTCCTTACCTTTCTGCTGATGATTAAGTGGAAAACAATGACAATCGTCATGCCCCAAACTGCGGCTAAAACTTCCCTATTATTCGGGAAACGTATCCGTAGCGCAGGGCAGGTCTAAACTGCTGAGCTTGCATCCAGACATTTTCTCATCTTATCTGAAAGCGTGACCGCTCCAATTTCTTTGACCGTTCTCAACTTACACTGCAATGGGAAGGATGGAAGGTTTTTGGGTCAATCCTGGTGCTGTCCTATTGCTCGATCATGGCAGCATGCTGATCGAGCCAGTTGCGATCGCGATAGATTGATCCAATCTAAAAAATGGCTAATCTGCCGATTTAAACCATCTCCGATTTGGAAACCAAAGCTTTGCCTTAGACCAGAGCCAAAAATTTGGAGTGGCCGAGGACAAGAAATAGGATAACCGTAACCGTCCCATACACATCGCTAGCTGAGCGGAGTCGAAGCTACAATCCAGCCAAAGCGTCCCTATTCCCTCCGGGACGGCTTCGCCAACGACTTCGCTCAGGGGACGCTTACGAAATAGGCGGTTATTTTGTTACGTTACATAAACTTTTGTAGGGTCATTCGCAAACTGTAAAAATCCTCGCTATAGACTGTTAATTATTGGAGAATCCTTACATGTAGTCAGCTCCAGGCTTTTGGAGACCATCACTTAGGTTTACCAGAAGCTTTAGGTCTGCTGCTAAGTCCTTAACATTGGAGTCTTAATTCAATGTCTCATTCAGTCAAAATCTACGATACCTGTATCGGCTGCACCCAGTGCGTTCGGGCTTGTCCCACAGATGTGCTCGAAATGGTGCCTTGGGACGGCTGCAAAGCGGGTCAAATTGCTTCCTCTCCGAGGACGGAAGATTGCGTTGGCTGCAAGCGCTGTGAAACCGCATGTCCAACCGACTTTCTGAGTATTCGGGTTTATCTCGGTGCTGAAACCACTCGTAGCATGGGCTTAGCTTATTAGAGGCTGCCATTAACCTTCGATATTGGCTACCCTTTGATGTTGAAGTCTCTTGGGATCATAGCTGTTGCAGTCCCTTGGCAGATATGGCTGGTTAAGTATTTTGTAACTTGCTTATCGGGTTTTAAGGTTAATGAACAATATGCCTTAGGCTCAGCTTCGTAAAATCAGGCGGCCCTTCCTACTTTGGGATGGGCCGCTTTATTTTGTAGTAATCCCTTTACGTAAACCTTTCTGAAAATTAACGAATAGCCGCAAACTTACGTACAGCGAGCAAACTGCCCAACAGCCCAACAACAATGCCCAGCACAAATAGTGAAACAGGCAGCATCAAAACTTGCTGCGCCGTAAGCTGCAAACCATTGAGTAAAAACTGTACAAAGTCGGGCTGTTGGGCCGTAAACTGCTGGAGCCCGCGATGGATCGCGTAAAGTAACCCCCAGGACAGCCCAGCTCCCAAGACGCCAAAAGTAGCGCCCTGCAAAATAAACGGAAGATAAATCCAGATACGGGTTGCGCCCACAAGCTGCATCACCTCAATTTCCCGTCGGCGCGCCATCACAATCAGGCGAATCGTGGTGGTAATCACTGCGATCGCGGTCAGACTCAAAATCCCGATGATGCATAAGCCAACCCAGCGAATGCCCCGATTCAGCTGAGCTAAGCGCTGAACAGCTTCGGCAACATAGAGCACCTCATCGACACCCTCCACCGCATCTAGCTTTTGGGCAAGTTGCGGGACATCCTCAGAGTGACGGGCACGCACCTTTAGCTCGTCCACCAGAGGATTGCCTTTCAGCTGAGCAGTGGCCCCTTCAATATCAGAGATGCCCAAATCTTCAACCAAATCCGCCCAAGCGTTTTCTTTGCTGACGGTCTTAACGCCGCTGACTTCCGGGAAAATTTCGACTTGAGGTTTTAGGGCGTCTGCCTCAAAGCCACTTTCCAAATAAACAGAGACTTCTAACTGGCTGCCGAACTGATTAAGTAAACTTTCAAGCTGCCAGGTGGACTGGAGACTGACGCCAAACAGAAACAGCAGCACGGTCATGGTGCTGATGGCAGCCCAATTCATCCAACCGCCCCGTTGGAGGCCCAAGAGCGTTTCTCGTAGAAGATAATCTAATTTTGTTAAAACTTTTAGCATGGCTAACAACTCCGCAATGGAGTTTAGGCTAAGAGCGCAAAAAGATAAGTCAAGGCCAGTACCGTGGCGTGATCGAAGCTGAAGCTGGAACTAAGCCGTTATTTTGATATCACAGTAACTCGAAACAGCTGCTGCAGCCCCTTACCTATGATTGGGCATTCTACTGCCTACCCTGTCAGACATCTAAGGCTAGTCACTAGCACATCATAGCCACATTCAGACAATGCACCGCTGTCTGCTCAGTTTGACATGGCTCAATAGGGTCTGACCTTAAGCAAATGTCAAGATTTATGTGGTTGAGACGCAGTGTTGAGCAATCTTTCGGGAGCAGCCTTGATTTTTTGGGAGCAGCCTTAATTTTTTGGGAGCAGCCTTGGGAATTATCTCGAAGTGAGTCTGTGTTGCTAGGATAGAAATCGATAAAGATTTTTGTACACATACTGCTTTATGGCCGTCGAAATTCAGGTTGAAAAAAAGAAACTAAAAACGCCGCCCCTAGAGATTCATACTTTAGGCGATCGCGTTTTGCGACAGCCTGCAAAACGTGTAGCCAAGGTTGATGATGAGCTGCGCCTGGTGGCCCAGGAGATGCTGAAAACCATGTACAGCTCAGATGGTATTGGTCTAGCTGCTCCCCAAGTTGCCATCCATAAGCAGCTGATTGTAGTGGATATCGAGCCTGACAATGCAGCTAATCAGCCTTTGATTCTGATTAATCCAAAAGTTATCCGCAGCAGCAGGGAGCTATGCACCGGGCAGGAAGGCTGCCTTAGCATTCCCGGTGTTTATCTCGACGTAATTCGCCCAGCTGCAATTGAGGTGTCCTACAAAGACGAACATGGCCGCCCTCAAAAGCTGCGTGCTTCAGAACTTTTGGCCCGAGCGATTCAGCACGAGATGGATCATCTGACTGGGGTTATGTTTGTTGATCGAGTTGATAATGCGATCGCCCTCAATCAAGCGCTCCATAAGCAGGGTTTCTCCGCCAGAGATGTGCGCGCGGTTCGAGCTAACAAGTAGACTGACAGCATTTTTATTCTGGGTGGGGTAGCTTTTGTTTACTCCACAGTAAGAATTTGACACTTCCCCTGACCTGACTAAGCTTAAAGAGGCTGCATTCAGGTTAAAAATAAAACAACCCTTAGCAAATTCAAGGTTAAAACTGTGACTCCAAAAAGCGGTGCTTTGCTCGGTGCGTGCTGTCTGACTGCAATCTCGGCAGTTGCGTCTATGTTTGAACTCTCTACGGGGGATCCAGATTGGGGATTGCTTCCTACTGAAATCTTTCTGGCGGTTTGTGTCGCTTCAACCGTGGCATTTTTCTATGCCGCCGTTAAGGACGCAAAAGCTAATCAGCAGTAGCAGCGCTTTAGCGATCGCCCCATATTGGCAAGAGTGTGCAAAATTTTGTAGCAGCTTTCCTCTGCTATCAGAAGATGGGCGATAAACGATTGAAATCTAGCCTCTAACTTTAGAAATATATCCATAGATTAGACTTTTTATTTTCAATTGACGCTTTTCTTTGACACAGATATGCTACAAGCAACGTCAGGTTGCCGTAATTATAGAGTTTTAATTCCCTACGCTAAATCATGGCTCCCTTACCTTTAACGGCATCCTGTTAGCTGTTTGCAACTTAATCGATCGATAGGAGGTAACTATATGTCAACTGAAATGACGCCCCAAGACTTAGAAGCTCGGCAAGCCTATCAGCGCAAGGTACAGGCTGAGCTAGACAACATCAACGCAAGTATTACTGAGTACCGGGCTAAGGTTGATCAAGCAGCAGCTGATGCCTCTGCGGAATTTAATAGCCAAGTGGAGAGTCTTTTAGTTAAGCGGGATGCAGCCGAGGCTAAGCTAAAGCAGCTTCAAGACGCCAGCAGCGACGCCTGGGCCGATGTACAGTCTGGTTTTGAGTCAGCCTGGAAAGAATTAGAAAGCGCCTTTTCACAGGCAGCAGCCAAAATCGAAAATTCGATTAACGGATAGCGTTTTATCTTCACATCAATTTTGAATTCTTTCCTGCGTCATTGCCTTAGCGATGACGCAGTTTTTTATAGAAAGCTGTATCGAGCCAAGTTTCAATCTGCTTTGGCGATCGCACACAAATAGAGCAATCCGCCGAAAGGGTTGGGCAGGGTTCTGAGTCAGATTGCTTCTGCGTCAACAACTCCAGCGACACTAAATGCAGTCAGCAATCTGACCCGAGTCATAGCAATCCACCGGAGGGGTGAGTTCTATGACTAGCGGGGGCATTTAAACAGAAACCTACGGTTATGAAATTTGCAATAGCTGAAAGCCAGTTTTCATAGGTATTTCAGCTATTGGTCATCTACGAAGTAAGCGCCGTTAGGAATGTCGTGTCTGTAGAAATATGCGCCAGCGTCTTATCCTCAAGAATTTCGCCTTGCGCTCTAAGGCTTTCGACAATTTCATTAATCTTGATGGTGTTCCAGTAGAGGATCGCATTCGAGACCAAACTGAGGCAGGTCGCCTTATTCATAATCTCCTTGTAGTCGCCAGTGGTGAACTCGCCCTGGTCAGCAAAGAAAACGCGCCGAGGTAGCTTATGCCGATACTCACCCTTATTGAGTTGTAGCTGCACTGTTTGCCGTAGCTACCGATCAGTCAAATAGCGCAGTATGTACTGCGTCTTGAGAATGCGGCCTAAGTTGGTGAACGCCTTCGAGAATCGGTCAGCCGGATAGCTATTGGTCAAGCGCTGCACAATCACATGAGCGGGTGCCGTGCGCCACTTAAGCAAGAGCGCCACCTGCAACATCGCCTCCCACTGGTCCTCGCGGCGTAAACACACCGTAGTAAGCCTTCTGGTTCACCCGATACAACTGATGGTCCTTGAGATCTCGAATCCGAAGCATAGAGTAAAACCCGAGCAGATGACAGAGCGCAAAGATAATCTCGGTGTAGCCGCGTGTGTCAGTAGTGTGCTGCCGAATCTTGAGAATCGTATTGTTCGTAGACTTTCTAGTCAAACGCCCCGCTGTTCAAATGAATAATTTCAAAGCAAGCGGTTGACAACTACCTACTAGATGGTAGATAACTAAATTATGAAAGAAACCGCCCAACAAATTCTAGATGTTGCGCAAGATCTCGTGCGTTGCCGAGGTTACAGCGCCTTCAGCTACGCCGATATCTCAAAGCAAATAGGCATTCGCAAAGCTAGTATTCACTACCACTTCCCTTCAAAGAGAGAACTGGGTGAGGAATTGGTCAAGCGCTACCGCACGACCTTTGGACAGAAGCTCAAAGGCATCGAGCTTTCGGAGCCCTCTCCGTCAAAACGACTGCAAAAGTTTGTAGCGCTTTATCGCGATGGACTCAGCGATCGCCAGATGTGCTTGTGTGGAATGTTATCGGCTGACATTGAAGTCTTGCCTGACTCTGTTCAGCAGGAAGTCAGGGCCTTTCTTTCAGAGGTGCAAGCCTGGTTAAAAGATGTTTTAGCTGCGGGAGAAGCTGTCGGTTGCTTGCAACCTCGCATTTCTCCAAAGACCGAAGCCTCACTTTTACTGGCAGCCGTACAAGGGGCTCAACTAATCGCTCACGCGGCACAAGACAGCGAAGCAGCCTTTGATGGAATTGTTAACCAGCTGCTAGCTACCCTCTGCATCGACAGATAATTTTTTGTCCACTTATCTACCTACTAGAAGGTAAATATCTAAAGGAGAACTCTCATGGCCCAGCAACTAAAAGGCAAAAAGCTCATTGTTATTGGCGGTACCAGTGGTATCGGCAGAAGCGTCGCGCAGTTAGCTTTGCAAAAAGGCGGCAGTGCCGTCCTCATTGGCCGACAGGCTGCAAAACTCCAGTCTGCGGTCGAGGCGCTACAGAGCTACGGTCCCGTGGTAGGGGAGCAAGCAGATATCTCTAATCCTGAAGAGCGTCGGGCGCTCAGTGATCGCCTCACTAGCGATCATGCCGATGCCACGCTGTTAGTGAATTCGGCTGGTGTCTTTTTACCTAAGTCTTTCTTGGAGCACACTGAAGCAGATTATGACCTACAGCTAGATCTAAACAAAGCCACTTTTTTTCTGACACAAACGATCGCAAAAAATATGGTGGCACATGGCCACGGAGGCGCAATTGTAAATGTTGGCTCTATGTGGGCCAAGCAAGCAGTTCAGGCGACTCCCTCT
Organism: Cyanobacteria bacterium P01_H01_bin.119; assembly: GCA_039177155.1. Classification (GTDB taxonomy): domain Bacteria; phylum Cyanobacteriota; class Cyanobacteriia; order Phormidesmidales; family Phormidesmidaceae; genus JBCBZT01. The sequence goes on along the minus strand of JBCDFX010000013.1, from coordinate 12,890 downwards.
TCTGCGTATTCTATGGCTAAAGCCGGACTCCATTCCCTGACTCAGCACTTAGCGATGGAATTGGCCAGCCAAAACATTCGTGTGCATGCGGTTTCTCCGGCTGTGGTCGCAACACCGATTTACGAAGGGTTCATTCCCAAAGATGAGGTGCATGGTGCACTACAGAGCTTCAATGCATTTCATCCCATTGGTCGGGTTGGGACCTCAGAAGATGTCGCGAAGACCATTGTCTTTCTTTTATCCCAGAATACTGACTGGGTGACAGGTGCGGTTTGGGATATCGATGGTGGCGTTATGGCAGGCCGCAATCAATACAACTAAGCTGGTCATCTTTTGTGGGCAGTGGTCCTTCTCTTTAAGAAGCAGACAATACCAATCAAGAATCAATTTACGTTCAAGAGCTTTCTCTCATGAAAATTCATGCTGATCTGACTCAACGCGCTGTTGTATTTAGTGAAGATCTCCCCTGGGTCGATTCTCCTATGCCTGGTGTTCAACGCCGCATGTTGGAGCGCGATGGAGAAGAAGTTGCGCGAGCAACATCAATCGTTCGCTATGCGCCCGACAGTCACTTTTCAGCTCATACCCACGATGGTGGTGAAGAATATTTTGTGCTGGAAGGAGTGTTTTCTGATGAACATGGTGACTTTGGTCCTGGTACCTATGTCCGCAATCCTGTTGGTTCTAGCCACGTACCTTATAGCAAGGAGGGGGCGACGATTCTGGTAAAGCTGCGGCAAATGCATCCAGGAGATCAAGCTCAAGTAACCATCGATACCCACCAATCAAGTTGGGCTGATGGGCTTGTAAAAGGGCTACAAGTTTTGCCTCTCCGCGCCTATGGCACTGAACAGGTGGCGCTAGTGAAGTGGGCGCCAGGAACGACGTTTCAGCCGCATCGTCACTGGGGTGGAGAAGAAATCTTTGTACTGGAGGGCACTTTCGCTGACGAACATGGGGTATATCCCAAGGGCACTTGGTTGCGGAATCCTCCAGGCAGTATCCATACCCCATTCAGTGAAGAGGGGTGCCTCATTTATGTGAAAACGGGACACCTTTCCATCCCGGTGGCTGTAGGAGGTCTATAGGCATATCTTTCCTACAGGCGACTTCGCCAATGGTATGTAGCTGAAACGACTATAAAAACGGGCTTTCAGCTACTGCTAATTTCATAATCGTAGGTTTCTGTTCAAATGCTCCCGCTGGTTCTTCTACAAGACTGGACAGCATAGTTATTATGTACTATTAATAGAGTATCTGACTCAGACAGATATTTGACGGAGCGGACACTGTAATGGAAGAGCTTGCCCTATCCCACGTCCCTAACTTACTGCCTGCAGCGTGGTCTAGCATCCGATTCCGCCGGGCCAAGGAGAAAAAGGGATGGGCGCTATTGGGAATACCCAGCCAGGTCTATCCTCTCGTTGCCCTTCGGCTGTTTGAGCAGCGGGCACGACTGATTGACCATCATCAAACCGGGCCATTTGACAGCGTACTGTTTGAAGCTCCTCCAGCGCTGGCCGCTAAGTTAGCCTGTGTCTTTCCGGCACCGCCTGGCTGCGAAGTGCTCAAGATTGCAGAGCGCGGCGATCGCATTCTCTCAGGCAAAGCCGCAAAATCTGCCAAAGCGATCGCCCAAGCCCCCGATCCCTCTGAAGCACTGAGCAATGATATGCAAATTCTGCCGGCAGTAGCTTAGGCTGTGTCTCGATGAGACTTTTTCTTGATGAGGCTGTTTCTTAATCAGACTAGCTCTGGTAATAATCTGAGCCTTTGTTGACAAATTCCAGAGTGTAGGCCTGAGTATAATCTAAATCGGAGCCAAAGACTCCAGCCTCAGCCATGGTTTCAAAAAAGGACTGCCACCGTTCATCTGTCATGGCGCCAATTCCCAAGGTTGAAGCATCCCCAGAGTCAGCCAGGCCATATTCTTTGATTTTTTCGATGCCATAGGCAATTTGCTCATCAGTCATCTCAGGATTGTCTTGCTTAATCAGCTCATTAGCTGGAGACGGATCGCCGTAAAGATAGCTGTACCATCCTTTAATCGAGGCATCTACAAATCGCTGCACCAAATCAGGGTTCTCATCGACTAGGGCTTGGCGGGTTTCGATAGTCGTGGAATAGGGATCATAACCATAGTCAGCCAGCAAAAAGACCACAGGTTCAAAGCCTCCTTCCTCTGCGATTGCTCTCGGCTCAGAACTCAGATAGCCCTGCTGGGCAGAGTTTGTATCAGCTAGAAAGGGACCCGGATTAAAGTTATAGGGTCGCTTCATATCTTCGGTAAATCCATAGGTAGCGGCGAGAAACGGCCAGTAAGTCACGTTGGCGGCTGAAGAGATAAAGATGGGTTTGCCCTGGAGATCCTCTAAAGCTTGAATCCCTTGATCAGGGTGGGCGATCAAAATTTGCGGATCTTTTTGAAACATCGCTGCCACCGTCACTTTGGGAATGCCTTCGGCGATCGCTTTAATCGCATCTGAGGTATAGCCCATAAAGAAATCGATGCTGCCGCCCATCAGAAGCTGGGTTCCATTGACCTGGGGCCCGCCCATTTGAATGGTGACATCCAAGCCGTGGTCTTCGTAAATGCCCGTGGCAACGGCTTGGTAAAAGCCACCGTGTTCCGCTTGGGCGTACCAGTTAGTGCCGTAGGTCACCTTTGTCAAGGCGTCGCTGTCACTGGTCGGGTTGCCATCAGATTCAGACGCCGCTTGCTCTTCACCCGAACAAGCGCTCACCAGCCCTGCCCCCAACGCGATCGCGCCATACTTGACAAAGCGGCGACGGGTCAGCGCCATCGGGTGGAAATGAGAATATAGACGCATAGGTTCCCTCCAGCGCAAGACGACGTTTCTTTAAAGATAAAAGCTTTGAGTTGTTTCGGGAGCATCGCAGCCGAAAAGGGGGGAGCTATGCTGTTTGCTCTAGCCAGTCAATCACCTGCTCTCCCAGCCGCACCCCATCAAGGCGGTCGATTTCTCGAATACCCGTAGGGCTGGTGACATTAACTTCGGTCATATAGCCGCCAATAATGTCGATGCCAACAAATGCCAGCCCATCGGCTTGCAGCCTGGGAGCAAGCTGTTGGGCAATAGCGCGATCGCGATCGGTGACTTCAGCTTTGACCACTCGCCCCCCAACGGCCATATTGCCCCGAAATTCTTTGCCAGAGGGAATCCGGTTGACAGCACCGATAGGTTCGCCGTTAAGCAAAATCACCCGCTTGTCTCCGTCTTTAGCGGCGGGCAAGAAGGCTTGCACCATTACCGGTATCTTCCCCTGGTCGGTGCTGATTTCAACCATAGAGTTAAAATTGCGATCGCCGGGATCTAAAAATAAAATGCCCTCTCCAGCCTTGCCTCCCAAGGGTTTTAGCACGCCAAAACCCCATTTCTCCACAGCGTTTCGGATAACGGTTTTATCTTGGCTGACAATGGTTTTGGGAATGGCTTCAGTAAACTGCAGGGCGTACATCTTTTCATTGGCAGCCCGCAGCCCCTGCGGTGAGTTAATCACCCGCGTCTTAGCCGAATTAATATAGTCCAAAATGTATGTGGCGTACAGGTAAGCAATGGTGACAGGCGGATCGGTTCGCATAAATACCGCATCCATCATTTCGAGAGAGCGCAGTTGCGGCTCTCCTAGCTCAAACCAGTTTGGCTTTGCCACCCAGCGGCTGTCGCCCAAGGTCACAGGAGTAAGACGCACAGGGGTCAGCCGAGCCATCGCTCTGCTGTCGTCTGAAACGCTCAGATGCTGGGCCTGGGTTATCCAAACCTCATGGCCTTTCGCTTGCGCCGCTTCCATTAGCGCCACACTGCTATCGTGGCCCGGATCGAGCTTTTCAATTGGATCAACAATAAAAGCAAATTTCACACCCGCGTCTCCCAATTTTTTCGGCAATTATTACTCCAGTAGACTTGTAGCACATGGGCTGTCTATCTCAGCAATCTGACGCGAAGTGGATATTTAGGCTGTTGAGGCACCAGGCGACCCTCACAGCCCTATGGGCGTAGCTAATATGGTCGTAGCTAGCAGCGGCAGCCGAATCTAGCTTTGCTGCCCCGTCTTGATCTAATCGGCCACAAGATCTAGTCAGTTGCAAAATCTAATTGGCCACAAGCTTTAGAGCTAGAGGACGTGGGATAAGTCCACAGAACCAAAGTTGAGGCTAAGGGCAACGTTTAGATTTTCCAGCACTTGCACAAGCCAGCTCACAGAATCCCGAGTGGCGGATTCATAGTGGTTAAATAAGACGGACAGCCGCCGATCTAAGGCTGAGCGAATTCTGCTACACAGCAGTACGACTTTCAAAAGAATACCTGTAGTAAAGCGAGCACCCAGATTATTGATCAGATCTATAAAAACAAAATGGGCCGGGTTTTTCTGGGAATCTAGCACCAGAAAATTAAACAGCTGATCGCAGGTGCGCACCAGCAAAAAATCGTCCACGGTTTTGTGGTGGCTATCGGGATAGGTCTTTGTCAAATGGGCGTAGAGCAGATTGTTGAACTGCCGGTTACCGTAGCCGGGATCAATACCGGTGGTGATGTAGTCGTAAAGATTATCTTTGAAGGCTTTGTAGCGAATGGGTGTTTGACAGTTTTGAGACTGAAAGCGCTGGGCAAATCCTCGGTAGCTGTTGCCGCTGCTGCGATGAGAAAAATACTGGAGAGATTTGACCAAGTCGCGATCGCCCAGCAGCGTTGGATTTTGAACGGGACGCAGACGCGCGGTGGCGGCCTCTTGCTCCGGTGACTGCTTACGGATCTGCGATCGCCTGACTCGGTAGGTCACATAGTGGGACAGATCCACCTCATATTTTTGTTGGGCCTGCTGCTGAATCCGGCGAACATTGCGCTGATGCTCTTCAGGGCAGTCTTCGCTGACCAGGCAGTGTTCATAGAGGTAGGGATAGCGACTAATTAGAGTGCCGAGGGGACGGTTGCCGCCAGGAGAGCCACTGCCAGACTCTCCAACAACCTGAGACAGTCGTCGCAGAGTGGCATACTGCTCGGTTTCTTTGAACTGGGCAATGGCGGTATGCAGCGCGCGGATAGAGCGACCCCGAACGACCTCGTTGATGTGGCGAGTAGGGCCAGCCTCAAACAGCTCAATCAGCTCAGGCATCGCCGTCTGAATCTGCCGGCGAGACTGCCAGCGATTAACCAAAATATGGCAGCAGCGATTCATAATGAAGCGAAAATTTTCATCCACGCTGCGGCTGCAAACAATTTGATCGAGGGCTGCCATAATCTCGCGATCGCTGTAGCCCACGCCCTCGATAAAGAGCGCTTTGAAACGCTCCAACAGCAGCTCTGGCGTTTCATCACTGACACACTGCAGCAAATGATCATAAATTTGCTGTTCGTCAGCGGTAACGAACTGATGATTTGAACGTAAGCGGTTACCCACTGTGACCACCCATTAGATCCGTACAACAATTTTCAGGAATTGATGCCCAAGCTAGCCGATTTTGGCAGATAGGACTGACCCATCAACTGACGCTGTCAAGCTCCCTATGATTGACTAAGAGCTTGCTTAATGTGTAATAAGTAGCGCGCTCTTTTTTCACCTCTACTATTCAAGGGAGTGGGAGGACATTGAACAGTTGGGTTTTATACCGAATATTAGGCATCTTTCTATAAAGTACGCTGTTAACGTTAAAAACTCCCACCGTTAAAACTCGGTTTCATTAAAGACTTGGTGAAGGTTTGACGAAACTCTGCCAGTATGGCCCTCGTAATTTCGCCGAGAAGATCACTCAATTCCCCTCTCTATAGGCGTTTAATGGCCCCGAATAGACGCTTGAGACAGGCCAGATTTTCTTTAGTGCTCTAAAGGCGCTAATTTTCTTAGCAGCCAACAACTGCTGACTGAATACTGGCTGACTGAATACTGCTCGATGGCAGTCGATCGCTAAATTGAGCCAAATCTCTGATTTAATAAGGCAAATTCTCCCTGCTAACCGCAAATTAATTGACCGGGGTTTAACCCATGGTGTTCCAGGCAACCTTAGCCCAAGTCGCAGCCGCGATCGCTGCTAAACCCTTCCATCTACCGCCAAAAATCCTTAATAAAACGGTCTCCGGCATTTCGACAGATACCCGGACTCTAAAGCCAGGACAGATTTTTTTGGCCCTAAAAGGCGACAGCTTTGACGGTCACCAATTTCTCTCCATCGCACGCGATCGCGGTGCTACTGCTGCTATTGTCAGCGCCCCTAAGGGTGTACCAGATGGCTTTCCCTACCTGCAAGTGGGTGACACCCTCCACGCCTACCAGCAACTGGCCCACTGGTGGCGAAATCACCTAGGGTTACCCATTGTTGCCATTACGGGTTCGGTAGGCAAAACCACCACTAAGGAGCTGATTGCGGCTGCATTGGGCACCCAGGGGCGCATCTTAAAAACCGAGGCCAACCATAATAATGAAATCGGTGTGCCTAAAACCCTGCTGACTCTGACCCCAGACCACAGCTACGGGATCATTGAAATGGGCATGCGAGGGCCAGGAGAGATCGCCTTGCTGAGTCAAATCGCCGCACCAACTGTGGGCGTAATTACCAACGTGGGCACTGCCCACATCGGTCGTTTGGGGTCTGAGCAGGCGATCGCAGAGGCTAAGTGCGAACTGCTTGCCGAGATGCCCGCCGGCAGCACTGCAGTACTTAACGCTGACAATGCTCGCTTAATGAAAACCGCAGCCACGGTTTGGCAAGGCAGGCAGCTCACCTTTGGACTGAGCAGCGGCGATATTTGCGGGCAGTACCATGACGCTCCCGACGGGGCTAGCTTGACCCTGGAGGGTCTTTCTATCCCTTTGCCGCTGCCGGGAGAGCACAATGCACTAAACTACTTGGCCGCGATCGCCGTGATGCAGACCCTTAACCTAGACTGGACAGTCTTGGCGCAGGGCTTAACTGTAACCCTACCCCCAGGGCGAGCAAAACGCCTTGAGTTGCCCAACGATATTGTGGTACTCGATGAAACCTATAACGCCGGATTTGAATCAATGGTGGCTGCATTAAAGCTGCTGGCGACCCTCCCCGGTGAACGTCGAATTGCCGTGCTGGGCACGATGAAAGAGCTAGGTTCCCAGTCCCAGCGGCTACATCACTGTGTGGGGGAAACTGCAGCCCAGTTAGGCATTCATCAACTCTTAGTTTTGGCCGAGCCGGTAGAGGCCGATGCGCTGCAAACCGGCGCAGCAGGGATTCCCTCAACTGCGTTTGCATCGCGCGCGCAGCTTGGAGCCGCGCTACAGCAAATGGTCAAACCCGGCGATCGCGTGCTGTTCAAAGCCTCTCACTCTGTTGGTCTAAATCAAGTGGTGACTGAGTTTGCCCAATCCCTGCTGCCATTGGCCGATTAATGCTGGTCAGTCAAGATGGCTGAAAGAGCGGCTTACCAGAACAGGTGATTTAAAGTGTGGCGCAAAAGCTTGGCACCTTTGGGTTCTACATAATCAGCAGGCAGTAATTTCTGCAGCGCAACCGTTAGCCGCTGGAGCGCCTCATCAATGGCAGGCTTGCTTGGTCTTGGGGCAGGTTCAAAGTGCAGCGGCTGTCCCACCCGCACTCGGATTGGTTTGCGCCAGTGTAAGTCTTTGGTACCAACAATAGACAGGGGCACAATAGGCACTCCGTTACGTAGGGCATAGAGCACAGTACCGCGTTTAAGGGGCAGATGAAGCTGCCCTTCGTGTTCTCCCAGGCGTCCTTCAGGAAACAGCATCAATCCGTCTCCTTGGGCAAAAATAGCCTGCACTGCCCGGTCAAGCTGACGGGTATTTTTGAGATCGGCTCCGGAGGGCACTTCCCGTTTAACAGCGGTGGCCAAAGCCGTTATCTCAGGGTTTGACTCTGCAGCGGCAGCGGCCATCACGGCGCGCTCTTCTTTCCACCAGCGATTTAAGGGAATCAGCCCGCCACTCCAGTTCAATACCCATCGCTTCCACCAGCTGTTGTAAAGAGTTCGGGCATCTCCCATGATGTACCAATAAGGGGCAGGCGGCAGCTCGGCCAGCAGCACAAAGGGGTCCATATGGCTGAGATGATTGGCGGTAACGATGCAGGGGCCGCCCGGCAGATTTTCTAGCCCGTCAACGTCTACTCGAAATAGAGTGTGAATTAACCGCTGCAGCATCCACTGCCGCACGCGGCCAGAGACGCGGCGATCGCGCTGGCCACTCCTGAGCCGATCAAACTGCTTAAAGGCGTCTTTTACGCTCCACCGCACCTGTTCGCTCCGACCGGCAGCAATCCCCTCCCGCACCCGCTGTAAAACAGCCGGCGATAGGGCAGGCAGTTTTTCAGTCTTTGGAACTTCAGTCTTCAGAACTTCAGTCTTTGGAACTATAGGCTGCTGAGAGGCGGCAACAATCGTGGATGCAGATAAAGAGGCTGGACGGTTCATTGTTGGCTCGCATTTGAGAGATATCAGAATCAGTTTGAGCGTAAACAATTCCAGCTGAGCCACGCAGCTATCGCTGTGCCGATTTCCATAACGGGTAAGACTGATCCAACGCCTCTGGTTTCGCTATATGTGGGAGCAAGACGGCCAAACCTGGATGCAGCTACACACTGTAATCTGCCGAAAGGTTCGGGTAGGGTTGCAAGGCAGATTGCTCCTGCATCAACGACTCCAGCGACATCGGGTGTGGCGAGCAATCTGGCCAAAGCGCTAAATCCTGACGGAAACAAAACGACCTAGCTCAAACCGTTGTAGAGTCCCCAGCTGGTGTGTTCTTGCAGCGTCGAGGTGCCGGTAGGCCAACCGTCTACCCGGACAGTCAGCTGGATAAGGTGCCTACGAGCGGTTGAGGGCATTAATCTCATCTAAGATAGCTTGGGCACCTGCGGCTTTAACCCGCTGGGCCAGCTCAGTGCCCAGGGCCTCAGCCCTATCGCGAGGGCCGACGATCTGATCTTGAATCAGCTGTTGGCCGTCCAGGCTAGCCACAATACCGATCAGAGTGAGGGTTTCCGCTGAAATATCAGTGTTCACTCCGATGGGGACCTGACAGCCGCCCTCTAGCTCTCGTAAAAAGGCACGTTCTGCATAGCAGCGATCGCCAGTTTCCTCGTGGTGCAGCACCTGCAGGAGATCAAGGATCTCGCTATCATCCTGCCGGCACTCGATACCCAAGGCTCCCTGCCCCACGGCATGGAGAGAAACGTCTGACGGCAGTACTTGATGGATGCGATCGCCCATGCCTAAGCGCTGTAGTCCGGCCACAGCTAGAATAATGCCATCGTATTGGCCTTCATCCAGCTTGCGCAGGCGAGTATTGAGGTTACCGCGAATATCTTTGAAACTGAGATGAGGATAGTGGTGGCGCAGCTGGGCCAGCCGCCGCAGGGAAGAGGTGCCAATTACCGCACCCTCAGGCAGAGTCGCGAGCTGTTTATCCCGATTTTTGTCGTGGACAACTAGGGCATCGGCAGGATTTTCACGCTCGCTTACGCAGCCTAGCATCAACCCCTCGGGCAGGCGGGTCGGCAGATCTTTGAGGGAGTGAACTGCAAAGTCAATATCGCCGCTGAGCATATCGGCTTCTAGCTCTTGGGTAAATAGACCTTTATCGCCAATTTTGGAGAGAGACACATCCAGCACCTTATCGCCGTAGGTGTCCATCGTTTTAACATCAAAGCAAATGTTGGGAAAATGCTTTTGCAGCTCATCCCGCACCCAGTAGGTTTGCACCAGCGCCAGTTGACTTTTGCGGGAGCCAATACGAACGGTGCGAGCAGGATTGGCTACTGCAGAAGAGGCAGACGAAGTCATAAAAACAAATTTGAGTTACACGATTTGAAACGGCGACTGATTAAATCCTCGCAGGATTTAAGATTACATCAACGGGTGCTTCAAGTTTTGTGAACTGCTGATGGAACGGCAATACTCACAGTACTGTCTGACTAGATAGGCTCCGATTTAGTCAAGCGGTTTGGGCTTGGGAGTGGTGACCCAAGCCCCACAGCCTTTGATAAGAGTGACTTTGACAGCCGTGACTTTGATGGCCATAACTTCGAAGACCGTAACTTATACGGTCATCACTTTGGCGGCTCTCCAGTCAGGGCGCATCACGGTCGGAGCGATATGATTGAAGCGTGACTCTGCAGGTAAAGATGTACAACGAGGATCGCAGGTTGCTTCCCTGGACTTGGGCACAGCGGCTAGGACTTGGAGCGGTGATCGCCGCCAGTCTTGTTTTTTGCCCGGCGGCCTGGGGACAGCAGATTGATCCCGAAGTACGGGCAGATTTTTTAGCCGATCCGCTGACGGCTGAGCCGAGAGATCCCCTGCTGCCGGTTTTACCGATTCAGCGCCCGCTTAGCCCTTTAGAAAAGCGTGCCCTGGGTGAAGCTCTCGACGGGGTTAACCAACAAGCGATCGCGGCCTATGAAGCCGGCGAAGTAGATGAGGCCTTTGAACTGTGGATGCGGGAGCTGCAGCTGCGGCGGACCATTAGCCGACTGGCGGAGCTAGAGGCGATGGAGCGAGTTGCTGCCTATGTTTGGGCCGCTAATCGGGCCGAAGAAGCTCAATTGATCACGTTTCGGCTCCAGCAAATCGAAGCGGACCTACAAACAGCAGGGCCGATTGCTCTCGAAGATCTTTACACCTTAGGGCAGGTCTACCGCACGCTGCGAGAGCAGACCGCAGCCGTAGCGGTATATGAAAACATTGCGGCCCGGCAAGCTGAACTTGGCGATCGCGATGCCCAAATCGACGCCGTTGAGCAGGTTGCCCAACTTTATTTAGATGGGTTTTACCACAGCCAGGCGGCGGCAGCCTACCAACGACTACTGCGGCTAAGCGATGACATAGCAACCGTTGAGCAGCGCAATCGCTATTTAGAACAGCTGATTTACAGTCACGAAGAAGCTCAGCAGTTTGAATCAGCGATCGCGGCCCAGGGGCTCTTGCTCGACCTTTATCAGCGCCAAGGGGTGAACGATTCGCTGCCGCTGCTGGCCCTCAGCATCGCCCGCAATTATCTGGCCCTCAACCGTCCCGATTTGGCCAAGCCTTACTACGAAAGCGCTTACGCCAATGCTCAAATTTTAATTCAGCATGACAACGCCAGCGAAACTCTGCTGGATTTAGCCAGCATCTACCGAGAGCTGAAGGATTTTGAGCAGACCCTAGAGCTGTACAGCATCTTAGTAGAGGTGGGTCGTCAAAGCGATGACCTCTACACAATGATGAATGCCTTTGATCAAATTGGCCAAATTTACCGAGATCTGGATCAGAGCGAGTTTGCTAAGCTCGCCTTTGAAAGAGGGTTAACCATTGCCCAGCGGCTGTCTCACCAAGAAACCTATTTTGAAGCGCAGCTGCGATCCCTTGACGCGCCAGAAACATTACCAGAAACGCCAGGTTTAGGGCAACCCTGGCGCTCTGGACGAAACACTGAAAACCCCTAAAGTCTGCGGTGACTAAGCGTCTACCTGATCAATGGCATAGCGAGCGATCGCCAGACTTAAGCGCGCCTGTTCCATTGGCGAAAGAGACGCCCAGTCTGCATCGCGCACTGATTGAAGAGTGACTTCTACAATCTCGCCCTGACCGTCGCGCATGGCGTAGGCCATAGGACGGGCCATCACCTGTAAATCGGTCTCATCCCAGGCGGCCAAAATATCTTTCACGCAGTGCAGCATCTGATTTAGCACAGGTTTGCCGCTGCTGACAACGTCTTCAGCGCGCCGGGCAATCTCAGCCAGCAGATCGGCAGGCATCCGATTAGAAAATCGCGTTGTTAGAGCATCCAACACTGAAGCGCCGGCCCCGGCTTGGTCCAGAGACTGCCACATAATATCAAGCTGCTGGGAAACGGTCTGCCAGCCTTTGGAGACCTGATCATGGTTTAAACCTGACTCCCCCCAGGCTGTTTCAAACTGGGAGAGATAGGTTTCACTGTCTTCAAGGCTGGGATTCCAAACATAGGCTTCTCGATTGTCCAAAATAGACTGGAGAAGCTCTAGTTCAGCTTGCGTTCTGGCAGAGAAGCCCCACAGAGAATGATTTGAATTCATAGCGACGTTGCCCTTAATGTTGCACTGGTGATGGAACGGGAGTGATAGAAGCGTTGTATCGAGTGACTTGGAACTCGTGTGACCTTAATCTGGCCGACCCAGAGGTTTAATACTGTATTCCTGGTGACCAACCTTTCCTACAGATTGGGTTTTGGCCTTTCCGCACTAAAGCTTAATTTAAGCGATTTTACGGAGAAGACGAAAGGGGGGCAGCCCCTTCTACAACAAATTCCAGCACGCGTCCTTTGTTGCTGCCGAAGCGAATTTGGGTGCCAGAGGACAGCGGAATTTCCTGTCGCTGAATTTGTTTCCATTTTTGGTCATGGTTTCGACAGAAAGTGCCATTGCGAGAAAAATCTCGCAGGTAGTAGCTTGGACTAGCGGGGCCGCTTTGCCCCATCGGAGTGCTTATGCGGCAAAAAATTTCGGCATGTTTGCTAGAGACCCACGGATCGGGAATGGGCAAATCGTTATCTGACAGTCGGCCTACTCGCATCAACCCGCCGTGGATCGGCCAAACCTGCTGACGATCGTCAATAGAGCGCAAGAAAGCCCGGCTCAAGGGTTTAAGGGCCATACCCGTGTCGCTGGGCAACCGGGTGATATCTTCCCGCAGCGGATTTAGCAGTACCCCATCGAACTCGGGATGCATATAGAGAACCGGCAGGGTCCAGGCGGGCTGATTGAATTTATAAAGGGTCAACAAATGCTGGCGGGCGATCGCCACCGCATGGTCTACGGTCATCCGTTCCGCTAGCGACTGAGCAAAAACCTGAATAAAGCTCAGCGCTTCCTCATCGGCGATAGAGTCGCGCATGGCCAGCACTGCTGGCACACCGTGGTG
>JBCDFX010000012.1:0-23613 GCA_039177155.1 Cyanobacteria bacterium P01_H01_bin.119 | reverse complement strand
TTAGCTCATCTTCTAAATCTCCTTCCGTCTGAGCAAACGGATTGTCGTCAAATAGTGGTTCGCCGTAGTCCTGCTGAGGCAGCTCTTCTGTCGCAGCATCCAGTCCTTCCCCATCAAAGGCATTAGAGGTAGCCTCATCGGCCCTGCCGACTGCGCCAAAATCTAAGGCGTCGTCTGCGGATTCATCTAAACTTTCTGGCCAAGACAGATCCTCGTCTTGGCTGTTATTCTCAGCTAATCCGGCTCCGTCTGCCAAGGAAAAATCATCTGCCTCGTCATCCCCATAAAGACTGGCCTGAGGCTCATCCAACCCCGCGCTAGAACTCATGCCAGATGAGGCTGAGTCAACAGTGCCGTCTTCAAACTGCCCTGCGTAGGCAAGTCCATTGTTGGCGTAATCCAAAAATTCAGGATCCGTTGTCAGCCCTAAAACAGACTGATATTGCTCACGGGCAATATCGTAGCGCTGGAGCCCGTAACAGTAGATGTGTCCCTTGAGTAGCAAGACATTGGGGTCGCTTGGATACTCTTCAGCTAGCCGATCAATCGCTTCAGCTGCTTCATCGTAGCTGCCCTGCATATAGGCTCTCTCAGCGTTCTGGTAGGCTTGAGAGTAGTCTGTGCCTGAAGCCATTTGTGTTCTCCTGCCAGTGCAAGCATCCAACTAACATTGCAAAGATTGCTCAACCATTGACCACCGATTGGCCGATGGTTGGGATTACGCGGCCCATCTTGCCGATCGCAAGATGGCAACTTGATCCAGCAATCGAAGGGTTCGCTTTGATTCTGGATCTACAAGCCATTCACCCTTTAAGAAAGGAGCCATCGTATCTGGATAATTTTGAGACAGATGGGCTTCTTCCGCATCTAGCCACTCAGTTCCGACAATCTGATTAACGGCTAAGCCTAACATAGTTCCTTGATCTTCGACCGCAATTACGGGAATTTCCCCGCGATCGGTATTAAGTTGTTTCGAGTATCCTAAAAATTGTCCTAAATCGGCGACCCAAATAACTCGCCCCTGCTCGTTTAAGGTGCCTAATAGTAGCGGCGAAACATTGGGCACAGGTGTGATGCGATCCGGGGGCTGCTCGATAATTCGACGAATCCCAGTTGCAGGCAGGGCAAATTCATCTCCAGATGCCACAAAGAAGCGTAGGTGTAATTCGCCTTCTGGAGTCTCAAGCTCTTGTAGTTCGGGAGCTTGATCTTGACCTTTGCCTGTCTGAAAATCTGGGTTTCCTACCATAGTTTCCCCTTTATCCTCGCAGCAACTGTTTTACGGTACCGATTAATTCGGTGGGCTGAAATGGTTTTGCAATGTAGGCGTCAGCGCCCTGTTTCATACCCCAGTAGCGGTCAAACTCTTCACCCTTGGACGAGCACATTACCACAGGCACATCTTGAGTCACCGGATCGGCTTTTATTCTGCGACAAACTTCGTAGCCGTTCATCTTGGGCATCACAATATCTAGTAAGACTAAATCAGGAACTTGGCCTTGAATTGCAGCCAGGGCCTCCATACCATCCCGAGCCACAGCAACGGTAAGGCCACTTTTTTGTAATAGCTCAGTGATCATCTCCCGCTGAGCAACGCTGTCTTCTACCACCAAAACTGTGCCCATATCCTAAAGACCCATCCATAAGAATCCCTGCTGGCAGAAAAGCTAGACATACGATACCGCCCGATGACACTACAGTGTGCCCCGTGACTAATAAGGTACCTTCAAATCCTAGAATTGCTAAGTTTTTCCAGGAAATCTCTGTTCCTCATTCAACAGAAAGCCTTACAAAGGGTAGCGATCGCTCCCAACAGTATGGCAAAACTCAACAAAAGTTATGGCGTTAAGAAGTTCCCAGGGTGTCGAGATTGAGCTCGTCTTGAATCGCAACGGCTAACAGGTCAGCTGGATCGGGCCTCTGTGGGTTGCCTTTACCGACATATTTCTCGGTGAGCGTTAGCAGTTCGTGGGCTCCAAATGGCTTGGTGAGATAGTCGGTTGCTCCTGTCATGCGAGCCTTGATGCGATCAATAAAGCCATCTTTGCCGGTCAACATAATAATCGGAGTCTGTCGGAAAGCCGACGATTGTCTCAACATGGCGCAAACTTCATAGCCCTCCAATTCGGGCATTGCAATATCACACAAAATTAAATCAGGGTTGAGCTGAAACAATAGGCCCAGCGCCTTTAAAGGATTGCCAATGGAGGTGACCTCATAGCCGTGATGATCGAGGATTTGCTCTACGGCTTGCCTGATAACAGCGCCATCGTCAATACAGACAATTCGCGGTACTTGGGTGGCTTGCCAGCTTTCCAGGGGATTGAAAACAGGCTCAGTACTAAGAGAATCTAAATTTGGCGCATCTGTGGGGGCAATAGGGCAGTGGATAGAGCCCTCACGAATATGAGGATAAATGGCTTTGGCAAAAACGGTGATATCTCGGCCCAAGTGCCTGGCAAGCTGGCGGATTGAGCGCTGCCCGTCAATCCAATGCACCAGCTTATTGAAGCTTTCTTCAGATACCCGAGCTTGAAGGTGTTGGACATCCAGGATAGTCGGCACTTGATCTGGCGATTGAATATGGGGATGGAGCTGATTCCACACCTGAATTTGCTGAATGGTATGGACCAGGAGAGGCTCAATGTCTAGAGTTGTGAGCTGGGGGCTGAGGGCCGAACCCAGCTTAAAAACAAAGGTGCCCTGGTGCAGACTCAGTAAATCAAACAGGGTTTCATACACCATGGCCTGCAAAATAGCTCGGCCCTGAGCAGATGAAACGGTATGCTCTTCCAGCAGCGTCCAAAAGTAGCCATACTCCGGTACGTTGAAGGGCGCAATGTCTAAAGTAATGGCTCTATCGAACTGACGATCGAGGCCGTAGCGCTCTAAATAGTGTTGCAGCCGCGTCAGTTTGCCGTCGGTGGTGCCAGCGTAGACAATTTTGCCGCTATTAAAGAAAACCAGCCAAGATCGGGGCGGAGATGAATCGGAGCGCTGAGAGTCCGCTGTGCGGAGAGATTCGACCTCTGTGTAAGCTTCGACGTATAGCTCGCCCGTGCGCTGTCCTAGCCCAATGAGCTGTAAGATGCTGCGAATGTCAATCTCGCTGAGGTGGCCCTGCATGAAGCTGTTTAGAGTTAGCAAACGTTGACAAAATCAAGCCGAAATCAACTTTTGAAACTGATTTGGGGCATAGAAGTTCAGCGGGCCGGTAGGGGATTCAGACAATCAGCTCAAACTTTAGCATTGCGGAATGCATCAGTCGCCCGTTCGGTTAGCGCCATCGAGTTCAACTTGTGCGTTTAGTATACTGATTATCTCTTACTGATCAGATGGGCGATCGCAAATTTTTCTCAAAGCTCAAATGGTCAAGGCTTAAATCTCAAGCTCAAAAGCTAGTGCTACGGCCTGCTTTATCGTCCAGAGTCGTTTAGATTTGCGGTTATTCTGGGGGGCAGGCGATAGAATCTGGACAGATAGTGCGCTAAAACAGGGCTCAGTTTGCTCGACGATGGACGGTGTATCCTAATCTGGACAAGTGTTTTCATGTCGAGGGTTAGAGATTTTTGGGCACAATAGAGTGATACTTAAAAAAGCTAATTGGGCAGATGTTGATTGAAATCAACGCAGTATCCATCAACATCCAGGTTCAGGCTGAATAGAAGCTAGGCATATCCAAATAAGCGGAAGACAAGCAGAGTAAGCACCAGTTATTTAAGGGGAAATCGGCGTGCTGTATTTAGCTGAAGCACAGAAGAAGACGGGTTTCATTGGTGGCGGCAAGGTGGAGTTTAAGCTGCTAGCTTGTCAGCGGGGCGAACAAAGCTGGAGTGCGGTGCCCGGTGAAGAGGTAATTCCGGCTCCCGATGATGCGACCTACAATGCGGGTGCGCTGGTCATGGTGGATTTGAGCAATAATCGCCAAATCCAGCGTCATTCTGAGGCTGGCCGACAGCTCGTTTCGATTTTGCAGAATTTTTCCAATCTCAACAAAAAGTCAAAGACTCAAGAGGAAGAGATTGAGCAGTGGAAGCAGTCGTTGACGTTCCAGAGTCAGGCGCTGAACGAGCGCGAAATGGAGCTGGAGGCTCGTCAGGAGCAAATTGAACAGGCTGAGGCTGATGCAGAGCAGGTTGAGTCCCAGCGAGAAGAAGTAGAGACCTCCCGAGCAGAGGTGGAGCAACTGCGTGGGGAGCTTGAGCGTAAAACTCAAGAGTTGGAAGGAGCTTGGGCTCATTTGAACGGAGAGATGCGCAAGCTAGAGGAGCGTCAGGCAGATCTGGCCGAGCAGTCGGGCTTGGGGGAGGCAGAAATGCAGCAGCTTCAGGCGGCTCTGGGGCGTTTAACGGGGGCGATCGCGCCAACAGAGTCAGTGCGAGAACAGTTGAATGCTACCTCTGGCGATATCGATGCTCAGCAGGGGCGGATAGATGAGTCTTGGCAAGCCCTAGAGCAGGCCCGCAATCAAGTTAGCGAAGAAGAGGCTCAGGTGAATCAGAAAGCGGGTGAAGTGAGCGATCGCTGGCACGCTTGGCATGAAGAAGATGGCCGTCTAACTAGCTTAAAAGTTGATCTAAAGCTTCAGCAGGGGCTGCTTGAGCAAAAACAGCGTCAGATCAAGTCGGTTTCTGAGGCCCTTCAAGACCAGAGCAATCTACATCAGCAGGTTTACAAGCTGCTCAACACTTCAGATAAGGTGCGCCTGGGCAACAAAGTTGATGTAGCGGCGCTAGAGGCCATGGAGCTGGACGGGCTGCAAAGCACAGTAGCTGATTTAGAAAAGGACTTAGAAAAGGTCTCGCGCTTCGTCAATGACCAGGAAGAGGAATTGACCCTCCAGCAGGAAGCTATTGACGAGCTAAAAACCAATATGGGTGGCGCAAGCGAGTACGATAAGCTCCAGTTAGAGACAGAGCTGGCCGATGAGCAAGATCGCTACCAGATGCTCAATGAGACCCTAGTTGGACAGCGGCGTAATTTGCTCGAGCGGCAAGAGATACTCAGCCAGCATCAGGCTGTATTGATGCGACGGCAGGGCCTAAGCACAGAAGATTCTGCCGTTGGCCCGGTTGATTTAGAGCCTGTGCTGGCGGAGGTAGATAAACTGCGGCAGCAAACCTCTGACACCCTCCAGCGGCTCGAAGATGATGCTAAAGCCCTACATGACAGAATTGACGGATTAAAGTCTGACGTTCAGCAGAAGGCAGAGTCCCAAACTTCTCAGAAAGAAGAGATTAAGCAAATGGAGGCTGAGCTGCTGGACCTCCGCAATCAATTGGGTAAAACCCAGGGGCAAATTGAGCTTTATGAGGCGCTGCTACAGCCGAGCCAGGACGGGCTCGCTGGGGTGAAACAAAAACTGGACGGTTTAGCCGGAGAGCTGGCCAAGTTCCAAGAAGCGAGTGACTATCAGCTCCAGGCGATCGCCGATATGCGCCAAACCATTGCCAGCGTATCTGGTGATGCCGCCGAGGTAGGCGCATCTTGAGCCAAAACTTTCGCTTAATTGTCGTCTCTTAAAGCGGCTGGATGCGGTGGGGAGGCCAGTAAATTTTGTAGGCGGGGCCAAGTAAATGATCCTGGGGAACAGCGCCCCAAATATGAGAATCGGCGCTGACGTTGCGGTTATCTCCCAGTACAAAATAGCTGTCTAAAGGAATAATGGCTGGCCCCCAGGTGTAGCTAGGCGATTGCGCCTTATAGTCTTCCACCAGCGGCATTTGGTCAATCAGGATTGCGCCATTGGTAATTTCTACCGTCTGTCCCGGCAGGCCGATTACCCGTTTGACCACCAGGGTGTCTGGGTCAATATCCGTTATTGCGATCGCCTCTGCAGTAGGCCGAAAGACAACGATGTCCCCCGTTTGAGGGCGAAAACTAGAATTTCGTTCCACAAAGATCCGATCGTTGATCTGCAGCGTCGGCACCATCGATTCGCTGGGCACAATGCACTGAACCAGGGCTTGATCAACCCAGACGGGAACGTGCCCGATCGCCAGCCGTACGCCCAGCAAACCCACGATAACCGCCGTAATTGCGCCCCGTCTGGGCTGACGATCGGGAACAGTGCGGTAGAGATGATAGCAGGCGATCGCCCAGATAAACGGCGGCACAATAACCAACGCCGGGTAAAAATTGGCCCCAAACGCGCTGAAAATTCCCGCGCCGAGCAGTAGCCCACCAACTAATGCCTGTTGATGATAGAAATGGCCCAGCCCCGGCAAAATCTGAGATAAAAACAGCCCATACCAGCGAGTATTTTTGCTTTGATTTGGATGATTGATTAAAGAACGATAGGCATCGACTAAATTAGCACCGTAGACCAAAGCTAATACCGCTATCGCAATCAGGCCCCGAAAGGTGTTGCCCCCAGCCGCAAACAGCGACCAACCGCTGTAAATCAACAGACCAGCAGCGGCCACGCCAAACCCGATCCCCTTGAGGAGTGAACCAGCATATCCCTGCCCTAGGCCAGGAAAAATCAAGGATAGATTGACAGCCACCCAAGGATCTGGGCCTTGTAAGTGCAGAGAGCGGCGCGATCGCCCGATTTTCTTCATATAAAACTGCGAATATAAGCGCCATCTACAACCAGTTTGCCCCGATAGATTGGAATTGTTCCAGGGCACACTGGCAAGTGTTGCGGGTGCGCAGGCTTGAACTATGGGGCTTTGGAATCGTGGCGATCGCCGCTGGGCGATGGTTGGCAGACTATGCGCATTGGCCATCGGCGCCTTTGCTGTAGAGACGCCAAGTTATGCTCAATCTTTGGCAGATATGGCAACCCGTCCGAGCCTTTCGGCGGGTTGCGAGTCAGATTGTTTCTATGTCAACTATTCCAGCGATACCCGGTGGAGCGCGCAATCTGACCAAAGCTATCTTCCCGACACCAGAGCCAATAGTGAAGATGCTAGAGCGCAGATAGATGGGTCAATTGCCCCACAGATTCAATTTCGCTACAGCCAGTCTGGTTTTGACGCCGTTGGGTTTATCGGCGTTGACGGCCTTTTACCGTTAAGCGGGGTTTCGGGTGAATCTCTGACCTTTTTAAATGGTCAACTTAGGGCAAGCGGCAACCAAAACGCGATCGCAGCCCTTCAGGTTGCCCATCGCCGGAGAGTCGGCAGTCTGCTGCTGGGCGGCTACGGTGGCATCGATTTGCGCCGTACGGCTTACCAAAGCGTTCCCCAGTTGGGAATTGGTTTTGAAGCGATCGCTGAAAACTGGGCGCTCCATCTCAATGGCTATTTGCCCCTGACAGAAGCGCGATCGCCCATTGCGCTCAGCACCGCAGCGCTTAACCCTCGATTTGACGCCAACCATCTGCTGATTGATCGCCAGACTATTCAGCAATCTGAGGTGGTACTGAGCGCCGTAGATTTATCCGGTGGGCTACAACTGGCGCAGTTTAGCGATGCAGGCAGCCTGTGGGGATATGCCGGCGTTCAATATGCCGGTGGATCGGGCACGGCGGGTCGCTGGGGTGGTCGCCTCCGGCTAGACTATCGCAGCGGCGTTCAATGGCGTATGGGCATCGGCGTCACTCAAAATTTTCAGGGTGATGCCCAGCTAGCCCTCTCGTTTCGTTGGCTGTTCGATTCGTTAGAGCGCAGTGCTCACGCTGATACGCTCTGGCAGCACGTCGCAGATCCCCTAGAGCGTCAAACCGGTGGCTGGCTCACTACGGTTACCGAAACCGATCGTCAACCGGGCGTCGTTGCAATTAATCCGGCAACGGGTCGCCCTTATCAGTTCCGTCATGTTGACCCAGCGACCGGCACCGCAACCGGAGCCGATGCTGCTGCCCTAACCCCTAGAGATACGGTGGCCAATGCAGTGGGGCTGGCGAGCGCAGGAGACATTATTTACGTGCAGGCGGGCAGCGCTGGAGGCGGATTTACCATTCCTGCTGGTGTGCAGGTGCGCTCCGTTGGCCCGGTGCAGACTCTGGTCACTCAGGCCGGAGCCGTTCAACTGCCTGGCTCCGGCAGTAATACTTTTCCATCCCTAAGTGGTACGGTCACCGTTAGCAGCAATACGCTGCTGTCGGGGTTTGCGATCGCCCCTAGTCCCGGCGCAGTAGGCATTTTAGGCAGCAATATCAACACGGTTCAGCTTGAGTCTAACCAGGTGACAACCACCGGCAACAACGCCGGGGCCATCCGCCTGACTCAGGCCGATGGCGAGCTGTCGATTATTAACAATGCTCTAAACACTGCAGGCGCATCCACGGCATTTCCTAACGGCGCCCAAGCACTGCAAATTACCTGGGCCAGCGCTGCTAACAGTGCTGCCATCATCACCGGCAATACGATTGTGACAACGGGCAACAACGCAGATGGACTCTATTTAGAAACCAACGATAGCGCCGTGGTTACCGCAGCGATCGCCGACAATCAGTTTCCTCAAACCGGCGGCGGCGGCATCGAAATTGATACAGACGATAGCTCTCAACTCAATCTGACGATTATTCAAAACCAGATTAGCAATACGGGAGAGCGTGATGATGGCCTTTTTATCGATTTAAACGGCAGTTCCCAGGCTGCCATCGTCGTCAGCAGCAACACATTTAGCACTATTGGCGGCGCGATCGCCAATATAGACGGTGAAGCCATTCACATCGACACAGAAGACGACGCTCAGACAGTTGTTTCCATCCTCAACAACGCGGTCAATACTGCCAGCGGCGACGGCATTTTTCTAGACTTGGACGATCGCTCCCAGATCACCGCAACCGTTAGCCAAAACAATTTGCAAAATACTGACGATGAGGCTCTGCGAGCTGACGCAGAAGATCAGGTGCAGCTCACGCTGACCGCTAGCGCCAATCAAATCACCACGGTTAACGACGACGGCATCTTGATCGATGTAGCTGATACTGCCCAAGTTACCGCGACGGTGGTTGAAAACGCGATCGCTCAGGCTGATGAAGACAGCATTGATATCGTCCAAAACAGCACCCAGGCCCTCTGTCTCCAGCTTAGCGACAACAGCAGCACCAACCCTGGAGAAGACGGATTTGAGCTCGACCCCAATGGACAGATTTTTCAGCTTGTGAATTTAGGCACTGTTGTTGGCGACAATACAGGCAGCTTTAACTTTGAAACCGGCATTGCAAACTTTACAGCCGTCGATCGCTGTTTGTAGAGTCAATCCTGCCTGAACCTTTCGGCGGATTGCTAGAATCTGCGATCGCCCTATTGTGTTCTGCCCGAATCTAAGACGCTTAAAGAGCCGTTGATTGTTCAGCGCTTTGCCGACGCCTTAAGCCGGAAATTATCAAGCCACCGCTAATGCCAATCAAGCCCAGAATGGCAGTCGGTTCAGGCACAGCCGTAACCTGAGCAAACTGCCCAGTGCCATCCAATGGGACAACAGGCTGACCGTTGGGCGGCAGGTAGGCTGGCCCGATGCGAGGAACGAGCTCTGCGGTGGTTCTGGTGGGGAAAGAAACGTCTTCGTGGGTTGAAAATCCGATAGGAAAGCCAAACTCATCGTCCCAGTCATCAACGTGCAGGTGGGGCGTGCTGCTGCGAGGTGGCTTTGACCAAAAGCTAAGCCCCTCGGCTAGGTTGGGATCGTTGCCGCTTTCAAAATCAAAGTTAGGTGCGCCTAAGTTAAGGCCATCGGGCTCGTTATAGCTGCCAGTTTGAAGCAGCTCTTGACTGCTCGTATCAAAGTTGAAATTAACACCAGGGTCGAGGTGGTTGTCGGTGTAGGTTCTGAGCAGAGTCCCATCTGGGGCAAAGAAAGAAATATCCAAAAAGTCTAAATCGTCGGTTCTGACAATTCCGTCTGAGTAGCTCTGGGTCTCGTCGTACCCAAATAATCCAGAAACTTGAAACCCAGCGACCTGACCACTCCACTTGAAGCTGAACGTGATTGCCTCAGCACTGGTTGGAATAGCTAAGCTCAGCGCTAACCCTGTTAAAAGACTTTTTGTCAACATAGATGACATTGACCCAAAACCTCCGGTATATGGATTGAGATTATCAAAAATCATTCGCGATTATGCTTGAATAACTACCAGCAAAAGCTATGCTGGTCGGCTCAGAAACAGCCGAATTCAATATTTCCAGAGCCAAGCATACTACTCTCTGACCCATTAATGCAATATATTCTCAATAGTTAACGACTCACGATGGGGTCAAAACTCACCGCTTATCACTCAAGCCTTTTGGCACTGCATTCTGCATAAGTTAGACTCGTCTGTACTCAACCGTTCTCATGGGGAGCAACTTCCAGTCATTCAGCCTGTCTTAACGAGCTAGGTCAAAAGATAGGTTTAAGCGAGCCTATCTCCAACTTCCTTGCAGCTAACTCCCTAATCGATAAAAATGGGGAAGGGGGGGATTTACATTTATAGGCATCCCCCACAGATTGAACGAACTTGTTTATCTGTTCTGTTGCTTCTGCATCAGTGTTTCCCAACAAGCGTTAATCCAGCCTTGTTGAACTCGCCTATCTGACGTTAAACACCTACTTTAAGAATGACTATGCTGAACCAAGCAATTGCAAAGATACAAGCAATCTTCCCTGCCCCCGAGGTTCACGCGCACTGCGATGGCCCCTGCGGCGTTTATGATCCTTCATCTGCTCGGATTGCAGCGGAGGCTGTCCTTGCAATGACTAAAAAGATTGAGGCGCTTCAGATTCCTGCGACCAGCGATAAAGCAGCCTGGACTGCTTATGAGAACACATTGTCTCGGTTTATTGCGGTTAAGGAAGAGCAAGCTCAAATCACTAAGGATGAATTACTCATTCTCTGGACAGACTACTTTAAGCCTGTTCATTTAGAGAAGTATCCTGATTTGCACGACACCTTCTGGAAAGCGGCAAAGCTCTGCTCTGCCTGCAAAGTAGAGGTAAGCGTACAGCACTCTCAAGAGCTAATGGAAGCCGTTCAGAAAGTCCACAATCTGTTCTGGGCAACTAAGGATCGCGATGTGTCTTGGTACACCGCTAGCTAAACTCGGTAGTTTCTGAGCAGTCGTTTGCTGTCAGCAGCGACTCGCTCTTAACACATCATCTGTAGGGTAGAAGAACCGCTTTGGGCTTCTACCTTTTTTGTATTGATTTATATCGTTGGTCAGATTGCTGACCGCACCCAGTATTGCTAAAGCGATTGATACAAAAATAATCTGAACAGCGTTGGTCAGCAATCTGACCACACCCGGTATTGCCAGTATTGCTGGAGTG
Source organism: Cyanobacteria bacterium P01_H01_bin.119 (assembly GCA_039177155.1). GTDB lineage: Bacteria > Cyanobacteriota > Cyanobacteriia > Phormidesmidales > Phormidesmidaceae > JBCBZT01. The sequence goes on along the minus strand of JBCDFX010000012.1, from coordinate 12,411 downwards.
GTTGACATAACAGCAATCTGACTCGCAGCCTTATCCTAATTGTCCGTTCGGCTGCTATAGCTTGAATAAGTTGAGCCCATGACCTGGAAACTGCGCCACAGCGCCTTGAAAGATATTGTCTCGCTGCTTCTGCGGCGATACTATCGTTTGCGCGTTGTGGGCACCTCAATGATGCCTTTACTGCAGCCTGGGGAGGAGGTGCTAGTTCAACCAGTTAAAGCGGTTCAGCCCATTGACAATCTGGCTCAGCTTCGGAAGCCGTCTCAGGGTGAGGAGTCTGGTCAAGAGTTGCAGGGCGCGATCGCGCTTTTTCCGTCCATTGAGCCAGGTGATTTAGTGATTGCGCGCCATCCCTTCAAGCCAGAATTAACGCTGATTAAACGAGTCGTAGGCGATCGCGACGATGGCAGCTATATCCTTATGGGCGACAACCCTGAACCAGGTAGCAGCACCGATAGTCGTAGCTTTGGTGCCGTTGGGGCCACTTATATTTTGGGCAAAGTCATTTGCCGCTTTCCCTGACGCCTCTAACACTCTGTTCAACTCTACTTAGAAGCTTTGACGACCAAATAAATCCCAGCCGCTAACCCCAGCAGCGTCGGTAGCCAAGCCGCCATAAACGGGGATAAAATTCCGGTTTTGCCCAGAGCATCGGTGATAAACGAGAGCAGGTAATAGCCAAAAATAATAATGACGCTGACCCCAAAGCTGGTAGCCCGCCCGGTGCGCTGGGGCCGCACGCCCAAAGCTGATCCCACAATGCCAAACACCACGCAGACAAACGGCAGCGCGTATTTTTGCTGAATTCGCACCTGCCAAGTGCGAATTTCTTGCTCGTCGCCGCCCTGACGCACCAGCTCTAAATATTCACTGGCTTGGGCAATATTGAGCTCGGCATCGCTGCGGGTACGCGAAGCCAAATCTAGGGGCGTTCTCGGCAGCTGCAGCGCCTGTTGGTCAAACTGAATAATGTTGCGAAAAGAGCCATCGGCAGAAACAACGTAAATGGTGCCGTTGTTGAAATTCCAAATATTTTCCTTTAGATTCCAGGTGGCTGATTCGGCGCTGACGATCTGCCCTAGCCCGTCCTGGGAAAAATCGACGATGGTTAATCCAAGCATTTCTTCGCCATTAAATCGGCGGGCATAAAACAGACGCTTCAGCTCCTGAGCACCCGGATCGTCCGCTGCGGGCTGAAACTCTTGGTAAAAAATATTGCGCTCCTGGAACGGGGGCCGCTCAGCGTTGAGAGCCCGCTCAAGGGTAATGGCTGCGCGATAGTTGGCGGCAGGGGTAATCAGCTCATTAAAGGCAAAGGTCAAGCCCGTGACAAACAGGCTTAGCACTATTGCTGGCGCAATAATACGGCGAACGCTGACGCCGCATCCTCGTAGAGCGACCAGTTCGCTATCTCCCGAAAAGCGGCTGTAGGTCATCATGCAGGCCAGCAGGGTTGACATGGGAAAGGCCAGCACTACAAATTCAGGCAGCTTGAGCAAAAAGATTTCAATTGCCAGGGAAACCGCCAGTCCTGATTCGGTGACTTGGCGAATCAGTTCAAAAACTGCGCCAATAGAGACCCCAATGGAAGAAAATGCCCCGACGCCAAACAAAAATGGCAGGGTCAACTCCCGCGCAATGTAGCGATCCATCACGGAAACGCTGGGCAACAGCTCCCGCAAAACTGAGAACCGAGGGCTTATGTCAGAAGCGCTAGAGGCCATAGTCTATGCATTTAAAGCTTAAAGTTATCCCCTAGATAGTGCTGCCGCACAAGGGGATTGCTGTAGAGGTCTTCGGCGCTGCCGGAGGCAAGAATTTGACCATCGCTCATGATGTAGGCCCGATCGATAATTTGCAGCGTCTCACGAACATTATGATCTGTAATCAGGATGCCCATGTGGCGATCGCGTAAATTCGCCACAATGGATTGAATTTCAGCTACCGCAATCGGATCAACCCCAGCAAACGGCTCATCTAAAAATAAAAACTTTGGACCGTCTACGCCTGCCGCTAGCGATCGCGCCAGCTCGGTTCTACGCCGTTCGCCTCCAGAGACCTGAATTCCGAGGGTGCGAGAAATTTTCTCTAAGCGAAACTCCTCAAGCAGCGTTTTAAGGCGATGGGGGCGTTCTTGTTCAGGCACCTGGGTTTGCTCCATCACCAGCCGAATATTGTCTTCTACGCTGAGATGGCGAAAAATGCTGGCTTCCTGAGCCAGATAGCCAATGCCGAGTCGGGCCCGCTGGTGCATAGGCAGGGTTGTGATATCGATTTCGTTGAGGCAGACCCGACCCATATCCGGCTTTTCTAGACCCGTTGCCATATAGAAGGTGGTGGTCTTGCCAGCACCATTTGGCCCCAGCAGCCCTACAATTTCACCCTGAGCCACTGACAAGCTGACTCCCCTGACGACAGTGCGCTTGCCGTAAGTTTTGTGGACATTATCAACAGCAATTTTTAGCGAACTCCGGTGATGATTGACGGCACTTACCGAACTCACCGATGTATCCGAGTCTGGAGACAGCGACATGGACATAGCAACGGACCAATTAACACAGGCAAAAGCGGGTTACTCAGGCGCGGGAATCGGGTTGAGATCTAAGGTTGCAGGAGGCGACGGAACAGGCATGAGTTCAGTGGGCTCATCTTCAGCACGACCCGCAGAACTTCCTGCGTTAGACGGTGTTTCAGCCGGAAGGATATAGGTCGCTTCCACTTGTTCTTCAGGCTGGGGCAGGGCTACAAAGCGGCCTTCATCCACTAGATAGGTGACCGTTTCTGCTCTGAGTGTATTGCCCTCCTGAAGCACCACGACATTCCCGCTCAGCACAATTCGCCGTTCATTGCTGTAGTACTGAGCCTGAGCCGCCGTGGCAGAAATTTGGCGCGCCGGGTAGTCAATTTGTACATTCCCGGTGGCCGTAACAATGCCCGTATTGGCATTTGCTTCCTGCACATCTGCTCTCAACGTAATAGTACCCGCCGATTGGGCACCTGCTTCAGGAGCCCGGACAGCAAGTGCCATCACACTCCAAAACAGTAGTCCGAGTCCAACTGCTTTGATGAGCCACCTTAGTGGGTTCGGGCGATAAGGATAAAGCAGCATAGTCGCGATCGCTGACCTTAAGTATCAATCAATAGTCAATCTACATCTATACCTCGACTACATCCAAATCTTCGGCTTTTGCTTAAAAAACTCCAGTTTCAAAATTGAATGTGGTTTAGATTGTCACAGGAGACAGAATCGGGCTGCTTTCATTCGTCTGGTGAATCAACCGCTCCCTGTCTGACAATCCCTAGAATTGCGCTCCAAAGCAGTTAACTAGCGCTACAGACACAGCAGCCGAAGGGAAGATTAAGACAACGCTGCGAGTCAAATTGCTTCTGTGCCAGCGGCTCCAGCGATACTAAGTGCGGTGAACAATCTGACCAAAGCTACATCTTTGACCTAGAGTGGATGACACTCTCTACTCGGACGCTCAAATTTATTCAGAAGTTGCCCAACCTAAATTCACGGCTTGGTTAAGCTCTTGACGATTTGAGCTGTTGGTTTTTCCACACCGTTGACGATTTAGGCTACTGATTATTCTGTAAGCAGAATTTTATTTAGCCTTAGGTCCGAAGCAATCTCTGAATGTCTTGTTTTCATGACAAATGCTTAGGGGTCTGTGCATTGTCATAATTGCTAGTTGCTAAATACTGACAAATATGCATAAAGCTAAGACAGACTAGACTTTAGGCTAGAATTTTTCAGGCGAACTATCAAAAGTGATGGTTTGTCAGTTGCTCTAGCAGAAAATAAAGAAAAGTTAAAAGGGCTCTCGGTCATTTTTTCTTTTTGCGCTAAGGCAGCAGTACGCCCCAACTCTCCAAAGACTTAAATGATTTATTAATGATTAGCATTGAAAACTAGGGTGAAAATTGTCTTTCGATAGCTAGCCAACACCTAGTAAAAATCGGTATGCTCATATACAGAAAGTCTGCACTGGTAGACCTCTGCCAAGTAAATACAGTAACCCGCTGAAAGATTCGAGCAGGTTGTGGGTCAGGTTTCTTTTGTGCCAATTACTCCAGCGATATTAGCTGCGGTAAGCAATCTGACTAAGGTTATATGATCTTGGCGAGTCTGAAACATTAACCCATACAGTACGACAGGGTGAATTATGCCTCAGATCATTCAGTTATCCATAGAATCGATTCAGGACGAAGCCCGCCATCTGGTTCAGCGTGGTGTGCTCAGTCGCCAGCAGCCCATTTACACCCTCTGTCAATATATTCCTGCCCGAGAGTGGGCCAGTGTTGAGGGCATTTTAGAGAACCAGGGCTTCCTGCTGCGCGATCGCATTAGTGACCTGATGGGTCGTGAAGATTGGGACAATGATTGAGTCTAAGTCAGCCTCTATTATTGGCTTCTGGTCTATTCTCTGGCCTATTCAAATAGGCTAAGCTGCTTGGCTGGCTTATTAGCCTGAGCAGATTGAGTCCAAGATAAATCGGGCAGGTCTGGCAACCGAGAATCGTGCTTAAGGGTCTGGTAAAAGGACCAGGCAATGCTTGGCGAGCATACCTCTGCCGGACAGTGAAAAAACGCATAAACCTGGGTACCCCGTGTTAGCCATTCGGCGATGCGGGGTACCCAGCTATTGAGGTAGGGCTGATTCACGGCTATGGATGGATGACCGATATAGCGCACCAGGGTGAAATTTGTAGTCAATATAGGCTGCAGCGGCACTCTAGGTTTGCGTCGCTGAGAATCTCGCTGGGGATCGTCGCCTCCCGCATCAATACAGTCATAGATCGGGCGAGTATCTAGCAGCACTCGCCCGGCACCGCGATCGCGCAAAAGCTGATTTAGCCGATCTTGAAACGGCGGCTTAAACCAGCCTAGATGACGCACCTCCACCGCCAATCGGCCCAGATCTTCAGGCCATTGGTGTAAAAAAGCTCGCAGGTCCTCAAATTGCGCAGGCCCATAGCTGGGGGGAAGCTGGGCAAAAAAAGGCCCTAGGCGATCGCCCAATTCCTGCATCTGGTTTAAAAATTGAAGCGCTGTAGGCCAGTGGGGCATCAGCAGGCCGTCGTGGGTAATCTGCCGGGGCAGCTTAAGACAAAACTGAAAGCCGGAGTTCGTGGCTGTGCGCCAGCGCTGGAGAGTGGCCTTATCTGGCACCGAATAAAATGTCGTGTTGCCTTCCACCGCTGAAAGTCGCTGGCTGTAGAGCCGCAAAAAATCCTGGGGACGGCTTTTAGGCGGGTAAAACTCTCCTACCCAATCTTTGTAAGCCCAGACTGCACACCCCAAATACAGACGGTGGTGCATAAAAAATTGACCCCGATTCGACGAGAAAAATGTAACAATTTTGGGAGCAACTGACCATTTGCGATCGCCCGTGTCTATTCGTTCTTATGGCTTTTATTCACATCCCCAAACCCTGGCAACTCCCCGAATCCGCAGCTACGCTGGAGATCGCTTTCCTTAACCGCCGTAAATTTTTCAAAACGCTGATCGGGGCAGGTGTTGCCGCGTCCGCTGTTTCCTTAAACAGTTGCCAAAGTCAAGAGCAAGCCATCGACAGTGAATTGAAGCAAACCCTAGGTCAGCCGCTCCGCTCCGTTAGCACTAACCCCAGCTTTACTGCTGAAACCGTCGATCAACCCATTACGAAACAGACTTATGCCAGCCGTTACAACAACTACTACGAGTTTGGCAGCACCAAAACCATCTGGAGAAAAGCTCAGGATTTGCCTACGGCAAACTGGAAACTCGAAGTCGGTGGACTGGTCAAAAATGCCGTTACCTATGATCTAGACGATTTGCAAACTAAATTTCCGTTAGAAGAGCGGGTTTATCGCTTTCGCTGCGTTGAAGCCTGGGCGATGGTGGTTCCCTGGATTGGCTTCCCAATGAAGCGCATCATCGAAGCCGTAGAGCCCACTAGCGCAGCAAAATTTGTTCGCTTCACTTCGTTTTATGACAGCCAGGTGAGCAGTGGCCCCGCTTGGCCCCCCTCTGCCTATATGCCCTGGCCCTACACCGAAGGACTCACCATCGAAGAAATGGCCAACGAGCTGGCTTTCTTTGCCGTGGGCATTTACGGGCGCACCCTGCCTAAACAGCACGGCGCTCCGATTCGTATGGTGCTGCCCTGGAAGTATGGCTTTAAGGGAGCAAAGTCCGTGGTAAAAATTGAGTTTGTTCAGGAGCGGCCCGCCACCTTCTGGAATACGCTGAGCCCCAATGAATATGGCTTTGAAGCCAATGTCAACCCAAAGGTTCCCCATCCTCGCTGGTCTCAAGCAACGGAAAAAATTCTTGGCGAAGGCACCAATCCTTTCGCCTGGGAACGGCGAGATACCTTGCTGTATAACGGCTATGGCGATTATGTTGCCGATCTATACGCATGATTTTTCTGGCTTGTGCCCCCTTCAAAGGCAATAATGCTGTCTTCTGCGATCGCGTAAGCCACACAGCCTCGGTTTAGCCGCACCGTGTACCCGCCCGTAAACTCTCCAAAAGCGGGCAGGGTGAGTCGATTAGTGGCCCCTTCGTAAAAGAAACACGGCAGTCGCAGCCGATCTAAACGGGTTTGTAAATTGACGCAGGGGTGGATATGTCCACAAATATTTAGGGCTCCGCCGTAGGCGTGGGGTTCGTGGCTAAGCACTAACCCCTGACTCAGTTGAACTGGGCGACTCCAGCAGTGAATAGAGAGCTGTTCAATCAGGGCCGTCATAGGGCGATCGTGATTGCCCAACAGTAGGTGCGCCTCTAGCTGCACATCATTGAGAAATCGAAGCCAGTCGTCAATAACCTCATCTACTAGCCCCGTTTTGCTGTGAAATAGGTCGCCCAAAATAAACAACTGCTCCGGCTGCCAGATTTGGCAGAGCGATCGCAGCCGATTGAGCGTCGCCTGATTGACCTGATTCGCAATCGGAATCCCCATCGCTTGAAATGTCTCAGATTTGCCTAAATGCACATCAGAAACCAACAAAATCTTATCGGTAGGCAGATACATCGCCCTTTGAGGCAAAAGCTGGAGAGTTATCCCTTGAATGTCAATCTTCTGCATGGATAATCTGTTAGGAATATCAGTAGCCAGCGCTTTTTATGGTAAGGCAATCCGTCGAAAGGTTCCGACGGATTGCCTTATCGCTGTCAAAAGGACATATTTCACCTTAGGTTAAAGTTGTTCGGCTACAGGTAAATTGTCTACCGTCAGCGCGATGCAGTTGTTCAAATTTTGCCGCGCGTGAATTCTGCAGCGTAGGGTCTGAAGCGGGCCGCTACAATGACAGATATTCTGATCAAAGCGCCTGGAATTTTCATGTCCGTTCGAGTTCGTATTGCGCCGAGTCCTACTGGGACGCTTCATATTGGCACAGCTAGAACCGCTGTGTTTAACTGGCTGTTTGCCCGTCGTCACGGGGGGCAGTTTTTGCTGCGGATTGAAGATACAGATCAAGCGCGATCGCGGCCTGAATTTACCGAAAATATTATGACAGGGCTGAAATGGCTGGGCCTGCAGTGGGACGAAGGTCCGTTTTATCAATCTCAGCGGGATGAACTGTACCAGCAGGCGATTCAAACGCTGTTAGATCAAGAGTTAGCCTACCGCGCCTATGACACCCCTGAAGAGCTTGATGCCATGCGGGAGGCTCAAAAAGCTAAAAGCCAAGCCCCCCGTTACGACAATCGCCACCGCGACCTGACGCCGGAGCAGCAGGCCGCTTATGAAGCCGCAGGCCGCAGCGCCGTGGTGCGCTTCAAAATGGACGATCGCCGGGTGATTACCTGGAACGATATGGTGCGGGGCACTATGACTTGGAAAGGCAGTGATCTCGGCGGTGATATGGTGATTGCCCGCGCCGCAACTGGCGATCAGGTTGGGCAGCCGCTCTATAACTTAGCGGTGGTGGTAGACGATCAGGATATGGGCATTACCCACGTGATTCGCGGAGAAGACCATATTGCTAACACCGCTAAACAAATCTTGCTCTATGAGGCACTAGAGGCAGCGGTGCCTGAGTTTGCCCATACGCCCCTGATTCTGAATTCGGCAGGAGCCAAACTCTCCAAGCGGGACGGAGTGACCTCTATTTCTGACTTTCAGAAAATGGGCTTTACAGCGGCGGCGATCGCCAACTATATGACCTTGCTGGGCTGGTCGCCCCCAGACGTCCAAGAGCGATTCACCCTGGCAGAGGCGGCTCAGCAGTTTAGTTTTGAGCGAGTCAACAAAGCGGGAGCCAAATTTGATTGGGATAAGCTGGACTGGCTCAATAGCCAATATCTGCACGAAATACCGGCGGCTGAGCTAACGCCCCTGCTGGTGCCCTACTGGCAAGAGGCGGGCTACGAATTTGACCGGGCCGATCGTCCCTGGCTAGATGCGCTGTCTGCCCTGGTTGGCCCGAGTCTGACGCGGCTAACCGATGCAGTTGACTTGAGCCGATTTTTCTTTACAAAAACCGTTGACTACAGCGCGGCCGCTGCCGAGCAGTGCACCCAAGAGGGCGTTCCAGACGTGCTCAAAGCAGTTTTGGCTGAACTGCAATCGATGGCAAACTACGACAGCGCCGATGCCCTTAAAACGGTGATTAAAACCGTGACTAAGGCCCAAGGGGTGAAAAAAGGCTTGGTAATGAAATCTCTGCGGGCGGCACTGATGGGAGATTTAAGCGGGCCAGATTTGGTTGATTCCTGGTTAATTTTGCACCAGCGCGGCTTCGATCAACACCGGCTTAAGACTGCGATCGCCCTCTCACAGTAGTTGCCACACGCGCCAGCTTTTGACTGGGATAGCGAAATCAGCACAGGTCGATTATTAAGCTCTGTAGAGTCAGGCGGGCAATGGAGTAGCGATCGCCGACTTTTCTGAGAAAGACAACTGACTGCAGCTCAAGATTACTCATTTTTGCCGCAAAAAAAGTTAATATTAATGTATTAAGAGATTTCACACGGTGGGAGAACTGGTATGACAGGCTTTATTCGAGGATTGTTTGGCGGCAATAAGGGCGATCGCGTTGCAGGTAGCGACAAGCGCGGCGCATTTTATTTAGATGCCGATGAAGCTAAAACCTTTGGCGATATTGACTATATGCGCTCAGCCAAAACCGTAAGGCGCACCTTTGCCAAGAAGAAGGGTGCTACTGAAGAGATGGAAAGCGTTCGGAAAATCTCGGCCCTTGGCGCCACTGAAGTCGAAGAAAATGGGCTATCTGAGCAGAAAACTTTTGAGAGTCCTCTGTCTCAATCGACTTTCCAAGCCAATAAGTCGGCTTCTGAAGCACCAAAGTTTGAAAATAAGTTTGCTGAGCGCCGCAAGCCTACCAGCAACGATATGGATCTATTCCGCAATATGGCGAGAGGTATTAAGCGTCGTTAGGATTGCTTGTCATCCTACTGCGGCGTGATTTCTGTAATAACGTTGCCGCCGCTGACCACAACAGTTTGGGCTTCTAGCCGCCCTACGGCCCTCGGTCCGGTGATGGTCACTGGTGGATCGCTTTGGCGGTAGTCCACGTTGCCTTCGGCAGTAATTTCTGATGAAGTTAGATTCCAGATAACGCGGGCGGCGTTAAGACGAGACTGGTTATCTTGACTGATAGCCTGAACGCCTTGACTTAGAGTGACAATTGAGCCCGACAAATCCATATCGCCTCGGTTAGCGGTTACCCGAATCGATTGCTCCGGCTGGGTAATTCTTACTCTTCCGGGGACTGTTAGGGTTTCAGCGTTGACATTCCAAATGGCAATATCGCTCAGGATGCCGACGGGCTGCTCTAAAAGCTCTACTTCTACATTTTGGGTGAGTTCTACAATTAGCGCGGCCAGATCGAGCTCCCCCTGATCCCCTGTGACGCGATCGCTAACGGCTAAACTGCCCGGCTCCCCTTTTAACTGCTCAACCTTAAGGGGACCATCGCTGCGCACGGTTTCCTCATCAAGCATCCAGGTTAAGCGTTCAGCTTCCAACCGTAGGTAGGGCGCCTCATTGGTTGTGGCAACAACATCCTGCTCTAGCTCTAGGCGACCGTCGCGGTTGTAAATTCTTGCTTCTTGGGCTGAGGCTTTAAGCTGGGGATGAGTGCTGTTAATGCGATCGCGCACCAGCAGCAAGCCGTCCTGTGGGCGCCACTCCATCTCCTGTCCTCGCAGCACCAAATTGTTTTCGACTCCAGTCGCAACAATATTACCCCTAAGGAAAATAAACTCCCCGTCTTGCCGAACATCTCCACGATTTGCTCGTACCCGGTAAATCACCTCACCGTCTTGAAACAGCTCGCCGTCCGGATTAATCACCTCCGCAGTCTGCTGATCGGGGCTGTAGCGTACCTCATCAGCATGAACGCGCCAGAGTAAGCTGCCGGTTTCGTCAGGCTGCTCCAGGGTGACATCCTTTAGGCTCAGTCCGGGCGCAGTGTCTCCTTCGTCTTCCGCGCTGTTAGTTGCTGAGGGTAAGGGCTGTCGCAGAAGCTGACAGGCTCGCACCGTTCCAACGATAATGGCTACCGCCAGCATCAACCCTAAACACCGAATCGTTTTTTGCTTCATGATGGTCTTTCAGCCTGCTTAGGTTGAGCGATTGCAGCAGTGCTCAGCCCGCGCGATAACAGGGCTAGCGGCACAGGCTATTCTTCCAAGTCGCCGTCTTCAATAAAGCCAACGCTGGAGAGGGGACGATAGGTATAGCCGTGGGCACTGCTGTGGGCGCTGCCGTGGACGCGGGGGGTCTTTTTGATATCGTCCTTAATCATATCGAGGTCGATATAGCGATCGGAGACGTTGATCAAACTATCGCTGGTCATAGAGCGCAGGCTCACAACCTCCACTCGAACGCCCCGATAGCTGGCCGCATCAACCGCGTAGGCTAAATCTCCATCGCCGCTAACCAGCACAGCAGTATCGTAGGAGCCAATCAGAGCCATCAGATCTACTGCAATTTCTACATCCAAATTGGCTTTTTTGGAGCCATCCGGTAGTTGAACTAAATCTTTAGAAATCACTCGATAGCCATTGCGACGCATCCACAGCAAAAACCCTTGCTGCTTTTCATTGGTGCGATCGACGCCTGTGTAAAAGAAAGAGCGCAGTAGCCGGGAGCCAGCGGTTAAGCGGCAGAGCAGTTTGGTGTAGTCAATTTCGATGCCCAACTGCAGAGCGGCGTAAAAAAGATTGGAGCCATCAATAAAAATAGCCACTCGCCCGCGGTTTTCTAGGACCTGCTCCGGAGTGAATATCGTATCTTGGCCTAGACTTTGATGATCTAACATGGTGGATTAAAATCCCAAAATTTATAGCAATTTAATAGATGCAGGAGGTTAAAAGTCGCCTTTGCGAAAAAGATACGTTTAGGTTCCAAACGTTAAGGGAACTTAAAGATTAGGAAAAGCTAGGCTTTTTGAGGTAACCCAGTTAACTTTAGACCCTAAAAATGGAAGCCTGAGAACCCGTGCCTAAAACTTCTCTAAGACTCTTCAACGGTGAACCCGACAAAGCGCGGATTCAATAAAACGCAGTTCAAATATTATGACCCTCTGCTCTATTTTGATTATGTCGCAGTGAACCAAGAAGAGAATCAATCTTCAACTTCTTTCTGGAAAGCTGAGTTTCAACTTAAAAATACCCCAAAAAATACCCCGGTTGAGCTGCTGAGCGAGGACTCATCTCAAGTGATGTAGAAATATTTAGAAAATTTATGTAGTTTTAGACTTTTTGTAAACGTCTCTGCCTGTCTCTGTTACACGAATTAGCAATCTGCGATCGTCGGTAAGTATCTCGTTGATCAACCGCATTTGTTGAAATGCTTGTATTACCCTATATAAAAGAGCTTTATTGAAATGGATTTAAGATGTAATGCTGTCTACAGTGCAGGCGACGAATCGTTTACAACTGTTAAGACTGGGCGAAGAACACTCTCAACGCCCCTACTTTTTGTTTCTACCGGGTATGGACGGCAACGGCAAGCTGATTCAGCCGCAAATCCCTAATCTGCAACCGTACTTTGAAATCCGCGCCCTGTCGATTCCACCTGATAGCCAGCTGTCGTGGAGCGATTTGACAACGACTGTGGCAGAGCTTGTGATGACTGAGTGCAGCGATCGCGAAATTTACATCTGCGGCGAGTCTTTTGGCGGCTGCCTGGCGCTGCGACTGGCCTCCCAGTATCCTCACTTGGCCCAACGTCTGATTGTGGTCAACTGTGCCTCAGCCTTTCGGCGGCGGCTGTGGCTGGAGTGGGGCAACAATTTAGTCAAGCTGCTGGCAGTGCCGCTGTTTCAGGTAGCAACCTATGGGCTGCTGCCGTTTTTGGCCGGGGGCGATCGCGTCGATGAACCAGAGCGTCAGGCATTGGTTGCTGCTATGCAGGCCGTAACGCCCAGCAGCGCCAGTTGGCGTATTCG
>JBCDFX010000011.1:0-24579 GCA_039177155.1 Cyanobacteria bacterium P01_H01_bin.119 | reverse complement strand
CTGCCCACCGCCTATAGTGATAAAAAAGACTTGCCTAACCCTGTGAAAGCAATTACTCTGCTCGGTTCAACTGGTTCCATTGGAACCCAAACCTTAGATATCGTTGAACATCACCCCGATCGATTTCGGCTGGTGGGCATTGCCACTCACCGCAATGTGGCGCTGCTGGCCCAGCAAGTGCGACAGTTTCACCCAGAAATTGTGGCGATCGCTGATGAAAGCAAGCTGGTCCAGCTAAAGGCAGCGATCGCCGATGTCGATCCTCAGCCTGAGATTGTTGCGGGGCAGCAGGGGGTTGTAGCGGTTGCAGCCTATGGTGACGCCGAAGCTGTCGTCACCGGAATTGTGGGCTGTGCCGGGCTGTTGCCAACCCTGGCCGCGATTCAGGCGGGTAAAGATATTGCCCTTGCCAACAAGGAAACCCTGATTGCCGGTGGCCCGGTGGTGCTGCCGCTGGTCGAAAAGCACGGCGTTAGGCTGCTGCCAGCCGACTCAGAGCATTCTGCCATTTTTCAGTGCCTGCAGGGCATGCCCAAAGCTGGGCTGCGGCGCATCATCTTAACTGCTTCTGGGGGCGCATTCCGCGACTGGCCTGTGGAAAGGCTGGCCGAGGTTACCGTAGCCGATGCCATTCAGCATCCCAACTGGTCCATGGGCCGCAAAATTACCGTAGACTCTGCCACTCTGATGAACAAGGGCTTAGAGGTGATTGAAGCCCACTATTTGTTTGGTGCGGACTATGACCATATCGATATTGTTATCCATCCCCAAAGTATTATTCATTCTTTGATTGAGGCCCAGGATACCTCTGTGCTGGCTCAGCTCGGCTGGCCGGATATGCGGCTGCCTCTGCTGTATGCTCTGTCATGGCCTGAACGGATTGACACCGACTGGGAGCCGCTAGATTTGGTGAAGTCTGGAGATCTCACCTTCCGAGAGCCGGATTGTGCCAAATATCCCTGTATGGATTTGGCCTATGCTGCAGGCCGCATCGGCGGCACCATGACTGCGGCGCTCAATGCGGCTAACGAAAAAGCGGTGGAACTTTTCTTAAATGAACAGATTCAGTTTTTAGAGATTCCCCAGGTGATTGAGACAGTGTGCGATCGCCACCGTCAAGGGGTTGTTGCTGAGCCAAATTTAGACGATATTTTGAGCGTCGATCGGTGGGCTAGAACGGCAGTGGTTGAAGCCAGTCAGACCCTAACGCCTGCAACTGTTGTCTCGATGAGCTGAGGGTGTCGCCCTGTGGAAATTGTTGTGGTCATTGGCGCGATCGCCATTTCTATCCTTGTCTTTACCCTGCTGCTGAAAGTGGTCAAAGCGACCCTAAGCACTGCGTTTTTTGCGGCTGTTATTCTGCTGGTTTTACAGCTGTTTTTTGGCATTGGCCCTAGGGTGATTTGGGAGCAAATTCAGCAGTGGCTCCCCGGTTAGGCGGATATCTGTTCAGAGTGCGTTTGTATTGTTTTCTTGACTTATATTCCAAACAGGTCTGTTAAATAGTGCATAATAAAGGACACGTCCTTAGGAATGTCCAAAGAAGAGTCCCATGAGCAGTGGCGACATTGATCGGCTCCCCGTTTCCCAACTGCCAGAGCGCTACAATCTGGCCCGCAGTGCAGTGTATAAGCGGATGGAAATGCTCGGCATTAAGCCTGAGCGGGTGGGGAACCGGGCTTATGTTGCAGCTCCGCAAGTTCAGCAAATGGATGCGCTCCATATCTTTATTAACCAGGGCGGCACCACAGCGCAATTTTTAGAGCAGCGAGGCATTAATCAGGACGCCGAATTTACCGAAGAAGCCTCTTCAGAACTAACCCTTACCCCTCAAAATTTAGTTGGGCTAGTGCGGGCGATCGCCTCAGAGATTGCCTCCCAAATTAATCCTGCCCTGCCCCCGGCTGACCCCTACGCCTATCTAGAAAAATTAGATTTGGCCTCCCGACGGCGCTGGCAGCTTAGCACCGCCGAAATTTCCGATCTACTTGATTTAGCCCCTGAGCAGTTCCAAACCTTCGACCAGTTTCAGGACGCGGGCTTTGTTTTTACCAAAGCGGGCTACCGGCGCAACGGTGATTTAGCCTGGCGAGTGTCCAAAATTCCTCGTCAAAAAGCGAAGTAACTGCTAACACAAGCTGAGCGTGCGGGCCGTTTTGCATCTCAATCGCGCCATCAAAGTTAGGACTGACGCAGTTGAATCCGATTTTGATCCCTTGCTCCCCAAATATGGGGCAATCGGATTCAACATCCCCAGATTTGGGGGATACAGGGGGCTTTTGCGTAAGTTCTAAAAGTTATTGACTGTGCACATTTTGGCTGCGGATCTAACCCCTGATCTGATCATCGATAGACGGCAAACTTGACGGAAGCCGTCACAATAGAATTGTAAAGATATGTAAAAATGTAGCAATCCGCCGTAAGGCCTGAGGTGACGGGAGTATGACGACTGGAGTTTGGGTATTGGGCAATCAGCTCTGGGCGGAGCAATCTGCGATCGCGAGTCGGGCTGAGCAGGCTGAAGACACCCCTGTTATTTTGATTGAATCTCTGGAGTATGCGCAGGAGCGGCCCTATCACCAGCAAAAGCTGGTGCTGGTTTGGTCAGCTATGCGTCATTTTGCCGAGGCGCTAAACCAAGCCGGTTGGCTTGTCACCTACGAGCAGGCCGGTGGGTTTCAAATTGCCCTAAATCGCTGGATTGAGGCCAACGATATTACCGAACTGCGGGTGATGACCCCCAGCGATCGCCCCTTTGCTCAACTGCTCAATCAGCTTGATTTGCCCTGCAAACTGGTGCAAACGCCGAATAATCACTTTTTATGGGACACCGCTGATTTTGAAAAATGGGCTGAAAAACGCAAAAGCCTGCTCATGGAGAGTTTTTACCGAGAGGGGCGCAAACGTTTCGATGTGCTGATGGAGGGCAAAGAGCCGGTCGGCGATCAGTGGAACTTTGATAAAGACAATCGCAAGCCGCCCAAAGGTAAGCTAGATACCCCAGAGCCGCTAACTTTCGAGATAGACGATATTACCCAGCAGGTGATTATCCATGTCAAAAACCTGGTCGAGGCCGGAAAGCTAAAAACCTTCGGCAGTCTGCATAACTTTGGCTGGGCCGTGACCCGGCAGCAGGCGCTTAAGGTGCTGGAAAATTTTGTGACCGTACGGCTCAACACCTTTGGCCCCTATCAGGACGCTATGGTGACCGGGGAAGACACTATGTGGCACGCGCTGCTCTCGCCCTATTTAAACTTGGGATTGCTGCATCCTCTGGAGGTGGTTGAAGCTGCTGAATCGGCCTATTACGAGCACGACTTGCCGCTTAACAGCGTTGAAGGGTTTATTCGGCAGGTTTTGGGCTGGCGAGAATATATGCACGGTCTGTATCACCATGTCGATGACGACTATTTTCAGGGCAATTATTTTGGCCACGATGAGCCGCTGCCCGAATTCTTTTGGACCGCTGAGACAGAAATGAACTGTTTGCACCAGGTGATTGATCAAGCTCAGCGCACAGGGTATGCCCACCATATTCAGCGATTGATGATTTTGAGCAATTTTTCTTTAATTGCTGGGTTTTCTCCCCAGGCGGTCGAGAACTGGTTTCACTCGGCGTTTATCGACGCTTATGACTGGGTGATGCAGACCAACGTGCTGGGCATGGGGCTGTTTGCTGATGGCGGCGTGCTGGCTTCCAAGCCTTACGCCTCCTCAGCGAATTACGTTAACCGTATGAGCGACTACTGCAAAGAGTGTCGGTACAATCATCGCGATCGCACCGGCGACGACGCCTGCCCGTTTAATTTTTTCTACTGGGATTTTATGGATCGCCACCGAAAAACCCTAAAAAGCCAGGGCCGCATGAGTTTTTTACTGAAAAATCTCGACAAAATGGCGGGTGAAGAACTCGATGAAATTCGTCAGCGGGCAGTTGATTGGCATCAACAGCAGCAATAGCGGGCATGATAAGTCAGTCTAGGTCGGAAAGATGTAAAGCGTTTGTGCTGGCACAGTAGCTGCTTAGTGCTGCTGCGTGGGTTTATCTCGATTAAACCCTGATCAAAGCCAGCTTGCTGCGTCTCAATTCGAGCCATTTATTAGCTCAGCCCTGCCGTGCGTTTCTTATTACAGCGAAGTCCTAAAAATCTACCCCTACGCTGGGTTTTAATTGCACCTTTTGTGGTGGAAGTGATTGTGAGCACTGGGCTGATTGGCTGGCTGTCCTTTCGTAGCGGCACCGCCTTGGCCCATCAGCTGGCCCTGGAACTGGGTGAACGAGTTGCCACCGAAATGGAAACCCACGTTGAAGAGTTTGCCCTAACCCACCAGCTTTTTTTGAATATCAACGCTGCTGCTATTCGGACCCAGTCCTTAAGCACAGACAATCTTGAACAGTTGGAAAGCTATTTTTGGCAGCAGGTACAGCTAACAGAAGAGGTCTCAGCACTGTATTACGCGGATCGCGGCGGCAACTTTGTCCTGGTCACGGTAGACGGAGATCAGCCTCAAACGTATATTCGCGATGAGACAACCGCTCCGCTGCGCCATATCTACAACTTAGATGAATTTGGGAATCGTACAACTCTCGATAGAACTCAGGCCTACGATCCTCGCGATCGCCCCTGGTACCGCACCGCCACCGCTACTGAGGGGGTAGCTTGGTCAGAAATCTACACCTTTGCAGGCCGTCCGCTGTCCGGTATTACGCCCGTGATTCCCATGTATGACTCAACGGGGGAGCTAGAAGGCGTCCTTGCGGCGGATATCACCTTAAATCAGCTCAGTCGATTTCTGCAAAATCTTGATATTGGTAAGTCTGGGCAGGCTTTTATCGTGGAGCACTCTGGACATTTAGTGGCCAGCTCTTCCTTAGAGACGCCCCTGGTGGCAGCAGAAGTTGAATCGGTGCGACGTACAGCAACTCAAAGCCACAACGACAAAATTCGGCAGACAGCGCAGTTTCTGAGGGATTATTTTGGTCGTTTAGACCATATGCAGTCGCCCCGGCAGCTTGTGGCTGATTTTGATGGGGCCCAGCACGTGGTTCAGATTGTGCCTATCCAGGCTGGTCAGGGTCTGGACTGGATTATGGTAGTGGCTATTCCCCTGTCGGAATTTATGGAGCAGGTTCAGGCCAATGCCCGATCGACGCTGATGCTGTGCGGCTTGGCGATCGCAGTTGTGATTGGTTCCACAATTGGGATCACCTACTGGATTACAAAACCCGTCTTTATTTTGAATGATGCGGCTCAAGCGATCGCCGCTGGAGAGCTTAAACAAGATATCAATATTAATTGCGTTTCTGAAATCAACCGATTGGCGCAGTCCTTTAACTATATGGCGGGGCAGCTGCAAAGCTCGTTTAGCGCCTTGGCCTCGGCCAATCAAACCCTGGAGCTGCAGGTGGCTGAGCGCACCCACCAGCTTGAAAGGTTAGCCATGACCGATAGCCTTACCCAGGTGTTAAACCGACGGGGCTTTAATATGGCCGTGGCCGACATCTGGCAGGAGCATATCGAGCATCGACAGCCCATAACGCTGATGATGCTCGATATAGACTATTTCAAAGCCTACAACGACTGCTACGGTCATGTTGGAGGAGATGAGTGTCTACAGACGATTACAGCGGTTTTAAGACCGCTGGTGAAGGGATTTAGGGGAGTTTTGGGTCGCTACGGCGGTGAAGAATTTGTCATTGCATTGCCCAGTCGCGCTCTATCAGCAGCGCTTGCAGCCGCTGCAGCGCTGCAGCAAACGGTTAGGGAAGCCGCGATCGCCCACGGTAAGAGTCCCTTTGGTATCGTCACCGTTAGCATCGGGATAACCAGCCAAATTCCTCAAGCTAATAGCACCCCGACATCATTTATTGAGCGGGCCGATTTAGCGCTATATCGAGCTAAAAGTCAGGGCCGCAATCAAATTGTCATTAGCACCTAGCTCTATGCCGCGATCCCGCGCTCTGATAGACTTTTAGACTGAGACAGGATGTCAAAAATAACGAAAAACCGGCAGTTTGGAGGATTATTTCCGTGGAAAGTACCCTGGGTCTAGAGATTATTGAAGTGGTCGAACAGGCCGCGATCGCGTCTGCTCGCTGGATGGGGAAAGGCGAAAAAAACACCGCCGACCATGTTGCCGTAGAGGCCATGCGTGAGCGCATGAACAAAATTCATATGCGTGGCCGTATCGTGATTGGCGAAGGAGAACGGGATGATGCCCCTATGCTCTACATCGGTGAAGAAGTGGGCATTTGCACCCATCCCGACGCCGCTGACGTTTGCACCATCGAAGAACTAATCGAAATTGATATTGCCGTTGATCCCTGCGAAGGCACCAACCTAGTCGCCTATGGTCAAAATGGTTCTATGGCCGTGCTGGCCATCTCCGAAAAAGGCGGTCTATTTGCAGCTCCAGATTTTTATATGAAAAAGCTGGCGGCGCCGCCCCAGGCCCGGGGGCATGTCGATATCAACAAGTCTGCCACCGAAAATCTAACTATCTTGGCTGAGTGCCTTGATCGCGCCATCGATGAACTGGTCGTTATCGTGATGAAGCGAGAGCGCCACAACGACTTAATCAAAGAAATTCGCGATGCGGGTGCCCGCGTTAGCCTGATTAGTGATGGAGATGTTTCCGCCGCGCTCTCCTGCGCGTTTTCTGGCACCAACGTTCACGCGCTGATGGGCATTGGCGCGGCTCCTGAGGGCGTTATCTCGGCGGCGGCGATGCGCTGTTTAGGCGGTCACTTCCAGGGCCAGCTCATTTATGATCCCGCAATTGTTAAAACGGGTCTGATCGGAGAGAGCAAAGAAAGCAACCTGGCCCGCTTAGAGGAAATGGGCATTACCAATCCCGATAAAGTTTATAGCGCTGAAGAGCTGGCTTCCGGCGAAACCGTGCTGTTTGCGGCCTGCGGCATCACCCCCGGTACTCTAATGGAGGGCGTTCGCTTCTTTAGCGGTGGTGCTCGCACTCAAAGCTTGGTTATCTCTAATCAATCCAGTACGGCTCGGTTTGTAGATACAATTCATATGGTAGAAAAACCTAAATATATTGAGCTGAAGTAACGCAAAAGGGTTGAATTTTGGCCGGTTAATCTGCCAGATAATCTAAAAACTGGTCTAAAGTGAATCTGAAAGAACAAACGTGGGATGTCTTAGGATGTCTCACGTTTGTTGAAATCTGCTTAGACAGGTTACCCAAGATTTTCGATCATGGCGGTTTATTGCTTTTGGGGCGACGATGAATTTCGGTTGACGCAGGCGGCTACCGCACTACGCGATCGCGCTCTAGATAAGGACTGGGCCAGCTTTAACTTTGACAGAATTGACGGTCAGAGCAACGACGCTACGCTGCAGGCGCTGAATCAGGCTATGACACCGCCGTTTGGCGGGGGCGATCGCTTGGTATGGGTGCAAAATAGTCTGGCCTTCCAGCGCTGCCCGGATGATTTGCTTAGAGAGCTTAGCCGCACGCTTCCTGAGATTCCTCAAACCACCGCGCTGCTGTTTACCCAAAGCAGCCGCCCCGACGGGCGACTAAAATCCACCAAACTGCTGCAAAAGCACGGAGAAGTAAAAGAATTTTCGACCATTCCCCCCTGGAAGCCTGATTTGCTGGTGCAGCAGGTCAACCAAATCGCCCAAGATCTCCAGCTTGCCCTCACCCCAGAGGCGGCAGAACTTATGGTCGATGCCGTGGGCAATGATACCCGGCAGATCTATAACGAGCTGAATAAGCTCAGTTTGTTTCAGCGCGATCGCAGCCAGCCAATCACCGCTCAAGCTATCTCTAGCCTGGTGGTGGTCAATACCCAAAGCAGCTTGCAGTTGGCTGCAGCGCTGCGACAGGGCAACACCGCCCAGGGGTTGGGGCTGGCAACTGACTTGCTCAATCGTAATGAACCCGCCCTACGAATTGTCTCTACCTTGATTGGTCAGTTTCGCACCTGGCTTTGGGTCAAACTGATGACCGAAGCCGGGGAGCGAGATAACCGGGCGATTGCTCAGGCCGCCGACATTAGCAATCCCAAACGGGTCTATTTTTTGCAAAAGGACGTGCGGCCCCTGGGGCTACCTCAATTGCAACAAACTCTGGTTTTGCTGCTAGATCTAGAGAGTGATCTCAAACGGGGCACAGAGGCTTTATCGGCGCTTCAAACAAAAATCGTAGAAATCACCCAATTATTTAAGTAAAGTATTAAGTCGAGCCGCGCTGAAACTTCCTGCTGTTGGGGTAGTCAATAGAACAATCCGTATCCTTTGCCCGCAGCATACCCGTAGAATAGTAAATCTCCCCAACCTACTTCAGATTATTGTCGCTTTGCGTTCTCCGAATCCTCTATGTCACTTGTTGCCTTGCCACTTACTGAGCTGTCGCCTACTGCGCTGTCACTTAATGCACTAAAGAGACCAACGCGGTTGCCATCAGTGTCCCGTCTTTCTTCAGCCTTTACCCGACTGCTGCTTATCGGCGCGCTTAGTTTAGCAGGCGTAGGGTCTGGCCTGGCGGTTTCGATCGATCAGTCGTTTCCGGCTGTTCAGGTCAGTGCTGCCCTTGCTCAGGCGGGCGTTACTGATGTAGAGGTGCTTAGCTACGCCCGCTCTGTGTTGCAGATGGAGTCTAGCCGCAGTGAGGCTTATACGGAAGTCAAAAATATGATGATGGATATTGGCCTGAATATTGGCGATTTTGAAGTTTCCTGCACCAATACTCGACTCTCCGATATTCCCCGCAGTATCCGCCGACAGGTGCGTGGCATTATTGTGGATTTCTGCAACTCTGCTGCCGACATTGTTGAAGAAAATGGCCTCGGCGCCAATCGGTTTAATGAAATTACTGCGGCCCATCGTCGAGATCAGGCCTTAGCTGGCCGCATTCAACGAGCTATGATCGATCTGCAACAGCAGTAGTTTGAGCCGTAATGCAGTTTATTGATCAAGCCGAAGTCAATGTGATTGCCGGGGACGGTGGCGATGGCATGGTTGCCTTCCGCCGTGAAAAATATGTGCCAGCCGGCGGGCCAGCCGGGGGTAATGGTGGTGACGGCGGATCAGTGTATCTGGTCGCCGATCAAGATTTACAAACCCTGCTCGACTTTAAATATGCCCACCAGTTTAAGGCCGAAAAAGGCGATCGCGGCGGCAACAAAAATCGCACTGGCGCATCCGGCTGCGATCGCCGGGTGGCGGTTCCCTGCGGCACCGTTGTTTATGACGCGAATACAGGCGACCTGCTAGGAGACTTGGTCACCCACGATCAGGCCCTGAGAGTTGCTCAGGGCGGCAAAGGTGGCTTGGGCAATAAAGCCTTTTTGAGTAACCGCAACCGTGCCCCAGAGCGGGCGCTACCGGGACTGCCGGGTGAGCAGCGCCGCATCCGTCTAGAGCTAAAACTGCTTGCGGAAGTTGGCATTATTGGACTGCCCAATGCGGGAAAATCTACTCTGATTGCTGCCCTATCTTCGGCCCGACCCAAAATTGCCGACTATCCATTTACAACCCTGGTGCCGAATTTGGGCGTTGTACGCAAACCAACCGGAGACGGTACCGTATTTGCCGATATTCCAGGTCTGATTGAGGGGGCCCATCAGGGTTTGGGGCTGGGACACGAATTTTTGCGCCACACAGAGCGAACTCGCCTGCTGCTGCATTTAATTGATGCTACAGCGGCAGACCCCGTAGCCAACTACCGTATGATTCAGTCAGAGCTGAGGGCTTACAGCAGCACTCTAGCGCAACGTCCTCAGCTGGTGGCGCTCAATAAAATAGACGCTTTGCCAGAGGATGAGTTAGAGGCGATCGCGGCGGATGTAGAAACTGAGTGCCAACAGGAGGTGCTGCGTTTGTCTGCGGTGACCCAGGCGGGCACCGACGGTTTGCTACAGCGCATCTGGAAAATTTTAGATCAGTCTGAACCGGCCTCTGCCAGCGTGTTCTATACGCCAGCAGCGCCCTAAAACTCTAACTGATCTCGTCAATGACTCTCCCGTAAAATAGCAAGCCGCAGTTCTGGCTTTAACCATGGCAACCCAACCTGCTGATCCTCAGACTGGCCCGTCCAGGCTGTCGTCTGATTCTCAACGGCTGAATCTTCAGTCCAGTCCTCAACAGTCCAGTCCTCAACAGTCCGGGCGGGCTACACCCAAGCCGCTGCTGGGCCAGTCTCAAGCTGAGCTAACCGAGTGGGTTAAAGCTCACGGCCAGCCCGCCTATCGGGGCAAGCAGCTTCATCAGTGGATTTACCAGCGGGGCGCGCGATCGCTCTCAGAGATTACCGTACTGCCCAAGGCTTGGCGGACCGAGATGGCTACTGTCAGTGTGGGCCGTGCTGCGGTGCATCTGCGCTCTGAAGCGCCCGACGGGACGGTTAAATTTTTATTGCGGCTAGACGACGGGCAAATTATTGAGACAGTGGGAATCCCCAGCGATCGCCGTCTCACGGTTTGTGTGTCCTCTCAGGTGGGATGCCCCATGAGCTGCGACTTCTGCGCCACGGGCAAAGGCGGCTTTATCCGCAACCTAACGGTCTCTGAAATTGTGGATCAGGTCTTGACCGTGCAGGAAGACTTTCAGCAGCGGGTGAGCAATATCGTCTTTATGGGCATGGGCGAACCGCTTTTGAACACATCGTCGGTGGTTGCTGCCGTACGCTCCATTAACCAAGATATTGGCATTGGTCAGCGCAATATTACTGTCTCCACCGTAGGTATTCCCGGACGTATTCGCCAGCTTGCCGACTACGGGCTGCAAATTACCCTGGCGGTCAGTCTGCACGCCTCTAATCAAACTCTGCGGCAGCAGCTGATTCCCAGCGCCAATCGTTATCCTCTAGAGGTGCTGCTGAGCGAGTGCCGAGACTATGTCAAACTCACGGGTCGCCGCGTCACCTTTGAATATATTTTGCTGGCCAAGCTAAATGACGGGCCGGAGCAGGCGCTGGAGCTGGCCAAGCACCTGCGCGGCTTTCAAAGTCACGTCAACTTAATCCCCTACAACCCCATTTCTGAAGTAACCTACAAACGCCCCTCTACGGAACGGGTGCAGCAGTTTGTTAGCGTTCTGCAAGCTCAGCATATTGCCGTTAGCGTGCGCTACTCTCGCGGACTGGAAAAAGATGCCGCCTGCGGGCAGCTACGCGCATCGAAGGTAGCCTGAGCGGTTTCTAACGTTAAAATACTCCCATTAAGCTGTTATTTGGGAATTGTTGTGGCTGTCTCTGCCGACTCAGCAGTAGTTGAACTCTCACCCAGCTATCGTCTGTCGCTGGGAATTATTGGTCTTGCTTTGCCTGTCGGTCTGATCTCGGTCTGGGGGAGCCTGGTGCCGGCGGCATTGGGGCTGTTCTTATTGGCTCAAACCCGTGCCATTCGTCTGCGATTTACTGAAACTGCTCTAGAGGTTTATCGCGGCGATCGCCAACTGCGCTCATTTCCCTATCAAGACTGGCAGTACTGGCGTATTTTTTGGCAGCCCGTGCCAATTTTGTTTTATTTCCGAGAAATTAACTCCATTCATTTCTTGCCGGTTTTATTCAATCCAGCTCAGCTTCACGCCCAATTGACCCAGCACTGCCCCCTCGATCAGCTTGCTCAACGGCAGCCCGATTAGATAGCATCGTGCCGACTGCAACACTATTTCGTCTTGAGCCTGCTTATGAGTTCAGCAGATTACGTTGATTCCAATAAAACCCCTCCTGAAAGAGCTTCCGAAAGTCCTGCTGGTAATACTGGAGAGTCTCCCACTAACCCTAAAGGGCAGTCATCTGATGGCTCGCCGCGCCCGCTGGATCTTAAGTACCGTCAGGACTCAGTGTCAGATTTGCAGGTCCAAGCCCAGACGCTAAGGCAAGAAATTGACTCCCTAAAGGCCACCTACACTCGCATCCTAAAAGCCCAAGCCCAGACTCTGCAAAACGATTTGG
Organism: Cyanobacteria bacterium P01_H01_bin.119; assembly: GCA_039177155.1. Lineage (GTDB taxonomy): Bacteria > Cyanobacteriota > Cyanobacteriia > Phormidesmidales > Phormidesmidaceae > JBCBZT01. The sequence goes on along the minus strand of JBCDFX010000011.1, from coordinate 12,654 downwards.
GACAGCTGGTGCGACAAAATCTGACCGATTTAGAGCGCCGACGCCAAGAGCTGCAAACCGAAGTCGAAAAGCTAGAGCGGCGCAAAGAGCGGATTCAGGCTGAGATGCGGACCAGCTTTGCCGGGGTCTCTCAAGATTTGGCCGTGCGGGTGCAGGGCTTTAAGGACTTCCTTGTGGGCAGTCTGCAAGATTTAGCCGCCGCTGCTGAGCAGCTAGAGCTAGCGCCCAAGTCCGCCTCTCGCGAGCCTGAAGTGATTGATCCCGCTCGTCAGGGGCGATCGCGGCCGCCATCTCGGGGCCAAAGCCGCCCTGACAGCGACGATCCCTTTGCCGATTTTGATGCGCCGATTGAAGCGCTGCGATCGCCGCGTCGTCAGCCGGAGAATCGTCCGGCAGCTTCTCCAGCAGCGCGATCTGGCTTTACCAGTCAGCGCTTTGACAATGAAACTCAACAGGTTTTAGACCTGCTTGACCAATATCGCCTCAGCCCAAACTACTATGGCCCCGTTTGGCAACTGCGGCGCACCTTTGAACCAGTCCACGCCGATCGACTCAAAAACTGGTTTTTGAATTTGGGGGGTCGCGGTGCCATTAAGAGCATGGGCAGTCGGCTGCAAAATGTCTTGATTGCCTCGGCGGCGGCATCGGTATTACGCGTACTGTATGGCGATCGCCTGCGGCTGCTGGTGCTAGCTAATACCCCTGAGCGGCTGGGAGAGTGGCGACGCGGCTTGCAAGACTGTCTTGGCGTTTCCCGTGGGGATTTTGGCACCAATCGCGGCATTATGCTGTTCGAAGCCCCCGAACCGCTGGCCCAGCGCGCTGAGCGGCTGGTGGAAATGGATTTGCTGCCTTTGCTGCTGGTGGATGAAGCCGAAGATAAAATCAGTTTATCTCTGCTGCAGTTTCCCCTTTGGCTCGTTTTTGCCCCCGATCCCCTCTATCCAGCCGCCGATTACGACTTTTACTAAATAAAGATTCAGCTTTCATAAAATCGCTGCAAGATCCCCCTAAACTGATACTGTCGATACAAAAAGGACACAGCAGCTATGTGGGTTTGGGCTGGGATCGGATGTCTGGTTGGAGCCTACCTATTGGGATCAATCCCGACGGGGTATATTCTCGCTAAAGCACTTAAAGGCATTGATATCCGTGAGCATGGGTCTGGGGGAACAGGGGCAACCAATGTTTTAAGAACGGTCGGTCGGCGTGCGGCCTTTGCCGTGCTGGCTGTTGATATGTGTAAAGGCGCCGCCGCGATTCTCCTAACCCGCTGGGTGTTTGAGGCGATCGCTGACCCTGCTTTAGCCGGCGGCGATATCGCCCTGCGCCCCTGGCTAATGACCCTAGCCGGGCTCTTTGCCCTAGTTGGCCACAGCAAATCGATCTGGATCGGCTTCAAAGGCGGAAAATCTGCGGCTTCGGGGCTGGGTATTCTGCTGGCGCTGGTTTGGCCCGTTGGATTAGGCTCTTTAGCCGTGTTTACCACTGTGCTGATAGTCTTTAGGATCGTTTCTCTAAGCTCAATGATGGCGGCGGTGTCCGCTGTGTTGTTGATGCTGTTTGCTCAGCCGCCGCTACCTTACATCTTGCTGGCGATCGCTGGCGGACTTTACGTGATTGTGCGCCATCAGAGCAATATTCAACGTATTTTTGCCGGCACCGAGCCCCGCCTGGGAGATGCTAAGCGGTAGTATCGCTACGTGGAATTTAAAATACTCTGCGATCGGATTCAGTATTAGCAGTCTGAATAGTGAGCGTATTACTGTGGTTGATTTAACGGCGTCCCCAACTGAGCAGGGCGGTGACGAGATAGAGAATAATGGTCGATCCCAGAATCGCTGGAATAATAGGCACTTCCTGAATGCTTAGGGCCAGAATATCTAAGCTAAAGCCATACTCCTGCCTTAAGAAGTTAACGACCCACTCACCTAGCCAGACGCCCGCTAATCCAATCAAAATCAGTCCGGCTAGCTTACCAGGAATCCGCCGAGGAACTAAGAAATTGGCCACTCCAGCGCAGGCTAGGGCAATCAACAGTTGAATCAGCAGCTTTTGTAAATCCATCGCTAGTTGCTCCCGAGGGCTTGGGATCGGCGATAGGCGGCGAGGACAGCTTGAATCAATGCAGAGCGCAGCCCGCTCTGCTCTAGTTGGGCCACGGCTGCAATGGTTGTGCCGCCCGGACTGGTGACGCGATCTTTTAGGATTGCCGGATGGAGATCGGCTGTTTGAATCAGTTGAGCGGTGCCTAAAACGGTCTGCACGGCCAGCTGAGACGCGATCGCCCTAGGCAAGCCTGCGGCGACGCCACCATCCGCCATCGCTTCAATCATCATTGCAACATAGGCGGGGCCAGATCCGGACAGTCCGGTGACCGCATCGAGCAAAGACTCAGGAACGACCACCACTAAGCCAACTGCTTCAAATAGGGTTTGGGTCAGGGCCATATGTTCAGGTTTGGCGTGCACTCCGGCGGCGATCGCCGTCATCCCCGCACCAACAGTGGCAGGGGTATTAGGCATGGCGCGAACCACAGGCCAACGGGGTAAAGCAGACTCCAAAGTCGATAGCTGGGTGCCCGCCAAAATCGAAATTAACAGTGCTGTTCTTTCAGCCGCAATCTTCTCAAATTCAGGCCGAAGCGCTGCCAAAATCTGAGGCTTAATGGCAAGTAAAACGGTATCTGCTTCCGCTAAAATTTCGCGATTGTCTGCGGTTGTACCAATACCGTACTGATCAGAAAGATAACCACGACGTTCTTCTGCTGGATCACTTACCCGCACCGATCCAGCCTGATAGTCTCCTTGCTGAAGAAGGCGGGATAAGAGAGCTTCTCCCATTACCCCGCCACCGATGATGCCAAGTTGTAAAGGCAACGAAATTGCCTCCTAAACACAAGTGTGAACCGCTTAGTTCAAAGCATCTCTACGCCATTCGCTGCTGCTGCTCGTTGGTCCAAGCGGGAGTGGGGGGCATTTGACGCGGCATAGGAATATTCTGCGGCGCTTGGGGGGCCATGGGAATCTCTTCTTCAAATTCAGCCGGGGTGCTGACCTGAACACAGTTCGGCGTGAACAAGAAGATGCTCTCGCCAATGCGCTCTTGGTGGCCGTCCATGGCGTAGGTACCACCGGCCACAAAGTCCACCGCGCGCTGGGCTTGGTCAGGATCCATAATGGTTAAGTTCAACACCACTGACTTCCGCTCACGCAGCGCTTGAATCGCCTGAGGCATTTCCTCAAACGACCGTGGCTCCATGACGACAACTGCAGACACTCCGTTCATTGCTCCAGGCATACCAATTACGTTGTTCATAGGGGAATTCATAGCCACTCCGGCTTCAGGGGGACTCATCCGCTCGCGTACCCGACGACGCACACGAGGCTCTTCTGGCTGCGGCGCTGGGATTTCAGGGACAGTATTTTCTTCCTGATATAGGTTTTGATACTCGTCGCCATCCATTTCGTCATATTCATACTCGTAATCTGCTGGATCGTTTAATCCAACAAAATCACGTAGCTTTGAAAACAAATTACTCACGGTTTACACTCCATCGTGCTATCGGTAACTTGGCGTCTCCCCTCAACCTTCAACGACGTAACCGCCGCTAAATATCGCTGGTCAAAACAGCTCAAAAGTTTGAAGGAAGGCAAATCAAGTGCAAACAACCTGATTTATCGTTGTTAGTTTAGCTCATCTCGATCAAAATGCAAGATATAAAGATGTTTTTTAGTTTTTTCTTTCTCTCGCAGTTGAATCAAAGCCCTATTTGAATCAATTAAGCCTTCAGTTACTGGGTCAGGTTTAACAGCTTTACCCCTTAAAGATGGGCTTTAACGGGGGATAAGTTTTTAGAGAAATCATCGACTAGCTCTGCCCTCTAGGGCGGCTATCCCCTAGAGGTGCTATCCCTTGACGCAACAGGCCGAACGTGAGTCAACAGTATACACACATCCACAAAAAACGCGATCGCGTTCACAATTAGTAAGAATTAGCTGCCGGCCGTGCTCCGAATAGGGCTGTTCCCAGGCGAATCATGGTGCTGCCCGCTGCGATCGCGCTTTGATAGTCTCCTGACATACCCAGAGACAGCTCTCGAAGCTTAAGATTGGGCAGCTGCTTTTGATTAATCTCTGACTGCAGGGTTTGGGCCTGGTGAAAAGCAAACCGGGTCTCTTCCGCTGAGAGCCCCAGCGGCGGAATGCTCATCAGTCCGGCCCAGTGGAGACAATCCAGCTTAGCCACGTCAGGGAGCGCTGGCCAGAGTTCAGACCGATCGAAGCCGTACTTAGGCGGATCGGGAACAACTTTGACCTGGAGACAGCACTGGGGCCGGACGCCCATCTCTTGAGCCAGGGTGTTTAATCGTTGAGCCAGCTTTAGGCTATCGACGGAATGAATCCACTGAAACTGCTCTAGAGCTTTGCGGGCTTTGTTGCTCTGCAAGTGGCCGATTAAATGCCAGGTGATGTCGTCTAAATCTGTTAGCGCCTGCTGCTTAGCGATCGTTTCTTGAACCTGGCTCTCACCAAAGTCTCGTATTCCTGCCGCGTAGGCAATGCGAATGATGTCAGCGGGAAATTTTTTGGTGACGGCAATCAGTCGAACCCGCTGTGGAATATGGCGACGAACCCCTTGGATTCGCTTAGCGATCGCCTGTGCATCGGCAGCATCAACCATCGGCTCAACTCGATAATCTGAGGGCAGTTTATTGGAAGGTTTGCTGATAAGTGTGCTGTAAGCGCTTATAGTCGTCGCTTTGGCCTGCTCGTCTAAGCAGCCGCAGCCGACCCTCTAGCATCATCCGGGCATCGTTTCGGCTGATTGGCTCAAAGGTAATGCCCTTGGGTTTGCCGCTGGAGACAATAAAAAACAGTCTTTGTGCGTATAGGGTGGCAAACAGTTCTTGATTTTCGTTGACCAAGCAAACCCGAAACAAAAGGCCAAATGTGGGATGGTTGAGGTAGTTTTCGATGCTCATCCGAGCTGAACGCAAGTGAAAGACAGGGAGAAGTGACACATTTGAGGGCGCTGCTTTGTCTAAAAGAACTAAAAAATATCCAAATTAGTAACAAACGCAACCGCTATAAATCCCTATTATGCCCATCTATGGAAAAAAATGCGACTGTTTGAAATATTGTGCCAATCAGCGCGGCGCGATCGCTGCCCCTATCTCCCAGATGCCCCCATTAGACCAGTCCGGCCTGATAAGTGATGGTGTAGCTGAGTTTAAACAGGCGCTTGGCCCCAAATCCACCGCAGCAGCCACATTAGGCTCAAACCCAAAATCGCCAGACTGTCTCGGCCTGTGAACCGCAGATTATGCCACAGCACCCGGTGCTGATCGGGGCTGGTAAACCCCCGCACCGCCATGGCCGCCGAAATTTGCTCGGCCCGCAGCAGCAGATTTTCCAGTAGCCGTTCGGCCAGCATCATCCAAATCTGGGTGGCGCCCCGAAAGCCTAGTTTTTTCCAGTTGATGGCGCGGGTGCGAATCGAGCGCACCAGGTTTTGGACTTCTTCGAGCACCAGGGGAATAAAGCGCAGGGCCAGCGTTGTAGTCAGGGCAATTTCGGTGACGGGCCATTTGACTAGGCGCAGCGGACTCAGTAAGTCTTCGAGGGCGGCGGTAATCTCCTCCGGGGCGGTAGTGAGCAAAAATAAATTGGTGCTGTAAATCAGCGTAAAAATTAAGCTACTGACCCGTATGCCCAGCCCTAGAGACTGTTGGCTAATGCGCAGCGGGCCTCGCTCAAACAAAATATAGCGGTAGCCCGTCGGTGGGAGATCAAAATTTTCCGAGACATTAGTCCCGTTCTCTAAAGCTGTGATTACCGCAGGGTCGGCCATACGGGGCTGGTTTTCGATGCCCAGGCCGTCAGGTGTCAGCATTGTAATCAGCAGCACAAGGGTTGAGAGTAGCAGCAGCCAGCCCATTTGTCGCCCCCAGACGCGCAGGGGAATGCGAAATATCAAGGTCAGCCCAATCAGCACACCGACGAGCACGCATCTCCACAGGCTATTTGCCAAAATTGGCATGGCTAAAAAACTGGCGAGCCAGGCAATTTTGACTCGCGGATCGAGGCGGTGCAGCCCGGTGATAGGCTGCTCTAAATAAAGTCCCAGCGGCAGCGATCGCAGTAGATCCATCGCTATACTCGGGTCGCCCGATTGGCGTTGCCCCGCTCCATATCCCGGAGCTTTTTGCTGCGCCAGAAGAGCCGCAGGGGTGTGCCTTCAAAGCCAAGATTCTCTCGAAACTGACGCTCCATATAGCGGCGATAGCCTTCGCCAAATAGCTTGGCATTGTTGACAAATAGGGCAATGGAGGGGGGCTGGCTGGCCACCTGAGTTCCGTAATATAGTTTGCCCTGACGCCCCTGACGCGTTGTGGGCGGGGTATGCCAGGTGGTGGCTTCGGCAATCACTTCATTAATTACCGATGTGGTCACGCGGCGGCGATACTGCTCTACCGCCAAATCGACTAAATCGATAATTTTTTCGACCCGCTGTCCGGTTATAGCGCTGACATAAATGCTTTCGGCCCAGTCTACAAAATGCAGCCGGGACTTAATTCGCTTGTCAAAGGCGTACATGGTTTGGGAATCTTTTTCGACGGCGTCCCACTTATTGATCACCAGCACGCAGGCGCGGCCCTCTTCTTCGATGCGGCCCGCCAATTTTTGATCCTGTTCGGTGACGTTATCCAGGGCGTCAATCACTAGCAGCACTACATCGGCGCGCCGAATAGCTTTGAAGGCTCGATTAACGCCAAAAAATTCTGGCCCATACTGCACCTGCTTTTTTTTGCGAATGCCGGCGGTGTCAATCAGCCGGTAGCGAGCCTCACCCCGCTCCACCACCATATCGATGGTGTCTCGTGTGGTGCCCGAAACCGGGCTGACAATGGCCCGGTTTTCGCCCACAAATGCATTTAACAGGCTGGATTTGCCTACATTAGGGCGGCCCACGATCGCGACGCGAATCTCTTCGATCTCAGGCTGTTCTGAGGTCACAGGCAGGTGGGTCATCAGCTGATCGAGCAAATCTCCTGTACCGCTGCCGTGAATGCCTGAAACAGCGTAGGGCTCGCCCAGGCCCAACTCCCAAAATTGTGCCGCCTGGGTAATCCCTTGTTCTGGAGATTCGCATTTATTCACCGCTAGCAAAACTGGAACCGTTTGAGGCCGCAGCCAACTGGCGATTTCAGCATCGGCTTCGGTAGGTCCAGTTTGACCATCTACCACAAAAATGGCGGCCTCAGCCTCAGATAGGGCGGCTATGGCCTGCTCTCGAATATGGGGTAAAAACTCGCTTTCGTCGTCAAAGACCAGTCCGCCAGTATCGACTAGAGTAAAGTCGCGATCGCCCCAGAAGGCGTGGCGATAGGTGCGATCGCGAGTCACCCCCGGCTCGTCGTGAACAATGGCGTCGTGGATGCCAGTTAAACGATTTACCAGGGTCGATTTGCCCACGTTAGGGCGACCAATTACAGCAACGATGGGCAGCGACATCAGCGTATAAAGAATCAATTTCTCTATTGTAGAGGGCCGACTTTGTTCCTTATGCGTCTGGCCGAGATCTTTTAGGCAGCGTACAGCGGAATTCTATCCAGTCTGTTAAGGGCCGTCAGTGAGACACCGATGATGATCACGATGGCCACCGGTGAGACAACTGCTCCTAAAGGAATTAATCCCAGCGCGATCGCCGCCAGCAGCAGTCGTGCTGTGATGACTCGCTTTGGCAAAGACTGGGGCGTAGCCCATTGCAGAAATGTCACCCCAATTAGAAACACTGCCACCCCGCCGCAAAGAACGACTCTAACCTCAATTGGGAATTGGCCACTGGCAACAGACTCAATAGCGAACTGAATCCCTACCCCTGTGGCGACAATGCCCATAAAGACCAAAATATGGCTGTAGCCATAAATATAGGAGCGCAGCAGCGCCTGCCGCCCGCCCCGCAGTGCCCAATCAATAATGGACTCACCCGAGCGCTCAAAATACATCCACCATAGGCTGATCGCAGTTAAAAACCCGGCGGCTCCGATCAGGGCGCTTTCCCACTGCCAGTCGGTTTCAGATACCCCAGTGGCAACGGCAATCATGGCCTCTCCCAGCACAATGATGACAAACAGTCCAAAGCGTTCATCCATGTGGGACTTTTGCCTGGGCACGTTGCGAATAGTGAGATAAGTAATTGGGCCGTTGCTAATTTCAATTAGTAACGCCACGGCCCAAAACCAAAACCGAGCGGGTTCTGGCACGGCAATGGAGAGCACCCACAGCACAAACGCGACAGAAAAGCTGATGATGTAGCGGGCCGTTAATTCTCGTGACTGGGGCACAAAGCGCCAAGCTTGAGCGTACAGAAAAATAATCACCAGTCGCAGGGCCGCATAGATAGTGGCAAATCGGGCAGAGCCGCCATCTAGAGCATCGCTAATTGTCAGCGCCATCACAACCAGACCAAACATTGTCCCCAGCACCATTAGCCGGTAGGGACCGCGATCCACGTCAAACTGGTCGGCGTAGTAGCTAAAGTCAATCCATAACCACCAAACCGGGACAAAGAGGGCCGCAAATCCGACAATGCCGCCCCAGGTAGGATCGCTGTGGAGTAGATGGGCGAGTTCGGCGATTGCAAAGATAAAGACCAAATCAAAAAAGAGCTCTAGCCAAGTCGCGTGGCGCTCGCGATCGATATCTGCAATGGCATGTATTTGCAGCGGATGCTTGGATCGAATTGTCATGGGTTGAGCAGGGAGGAGGGTGACACGGTCGTCCTTCGCAACACTGTTGTTTCTAAAGGGTTGCTTTGATTTCTTCTTTCATGCCTTTCCGGAGCTTGGTGACCAGGCGAAATAGCTCTTGCCCGGTATGCAAATAGCTTTCTTGGTAGCTGCAGGTAAAGCGCTCCATCTCGTCGATCCCATCTTCGAGCTGATTAAGGCAATGGTAAAGGTCCATAGCGACTCCGGCAGCGTTAGACGGGGTTGCCATGGATTTGAACAAGCTTTTGGCTTTTTCAAGCTGGGTGCGGCTGGTTTCAAGGTAGGTCTGAAACCCTTCCATTAGCTCGTCATCGAAGGGGTCAGCTGCAAGGGAGCGAAGTTCACCTTTGAGCGGCGATAAAATCTGGCCCATTAGCCGATCGGTTGGGCGATAAACTCGCTTGAGCCACTCGTGAATATGGGTATCGGCCTGCCGCTGCTGCTGTCGCCGCTGACGATAGAGATTTTGGCTCTCAACGGTGCGCTGATTGCGATCGCGATCGCTGCCGCCGCCTAGGGCCTCAACCGCCGCCATTAGCCGCCGCTCATGGTCGTAGCGGGAACGATTTTGGGGATCGCCTAAAACTTCGTAGGCTGCATTAATGGCAACGATTTGATTATGGCCATTCTGGGCGGCACTGGACGTGCTTGCTTCGCTATCGGGATGGAATTTTTTGGCAAGACGCCGGTAAGCTTGCTTAATCTCAGACTGACTGGCGGTTTCGGCAACCTCTAAGGTTTGGTAGTGATTGGTTAAAGAAGCCTGAGGCATAGCGGGTCAATTGATCTGAGTCTCTGACATCTTAAAGAAAATCCATCGGTGGGGAAAGGTCGCTAAAATTTCTGCGCCATTTCCATCAGGATGTGCCATTAATTAAGGCGATAAACGGTGTCTTTTAACAGGCTGAGGATTGTAATGGCAAAGCTAGGGCGGGTTGGGCTGATGGCATGGGGGCTATGGCTAGGATTGGGGATACCCGCTCTGGCCCTGCCGGGACAGACTAGATCTCAGGTTGCAGCCTGGATTCAGGGCAATGCAACTCTCCGTCCGCAGCCCGGTGAGCAGCTTGTGGTGCATCGGACCGATACCCCAGCCCGCCGCTTTACCTTTCGGGCCTCTGTCTTTCCGCCGACGGGGGTACCCGGCGCGCTGGTGCTCAATAAAATTCGCAGTGAGCAGATTTTGCTGGTGGATATTATTGATGGCGTCAGTAAAACGCGGCTTGAAGAGTCTCTGCGCCGCATCTACGGGGCCGATATTTTGAGAGATTATGAACAGGCTGAGCGAGTGCTGCTGTATCCGTCTGCCGAAACTCCCGCTTATACCAATCAATACCTGGTGATTCAGGGAGAGCTATTTGTAGGCGATCGCTTCGCCTACTGGGTTGAGCTGACTTCAGACACTCGCGGACGAATTGAAACGGGCCGAATCACTTTGCTGCTGCAAGAAGATGCGCCAGCCCTAGCTAACTTTCTCAGCGGTGGCGTTCGTTAAGACCTTCAGTTTGGGCCTCAGGCGTCAGGTTAAATCTCTCGTCAGGAATCTTCGGTATTCGGTTCGTCTTGATGCTGCATGGATAAGGAAGACAGCAGAGTTTCTTCGAGCTCCATTCGCTGTTCCATCTGACGCAGAAAGTATCCGGTCATCATGGCCGAAGCCAGTAATCCAGCCAAATTTTCTCGATCAGTAGTGACCTGGATATTAAAGCCCTCGCTTGGCAGGACGCCTACCAGCCCCTGAACGTTCTGAGAGATAATTTGTTTAATCTCTGGACTTACAGATTGGGCTACGCGAGTGAGCACTTCCGGCGGCTGGTGCTGCAGGTAGCGCAACAGGGGGTTGGCATGACTGCCTTCGGCATTGATGCTGATAAATTCAGTATTCTCGGGGTTAAAAACCATTAGAAATTTGGATTACCTGTGTATCTACCTTAGATCCGATGGGCAATATCAACCACTGTAGTTGTTCTGAGTGTCATAAATGAAGCCCAGTCAACCCCACCATATCCTATTCGGCTTCAGGCAGCTCAGACACATTGGCTAGGGTAGCCTGGGCTTTGTTCTCATCCAAAGGCAGAGTCGTTTGCGTGCTTGCCCCATGTTCTTTAGCCTGAGCGGCTGACGGCTGAGATTTTTTGGGCTGAACAGCAGGCAACTGGTCAATCTCGAAATGCTGATAAAACTTATCGGTGACCTGTAGCCAGTAAGAGCGCCCGTCAGACTGACGACGCTTGCGCACAAATCCTGCAGATACCAAATCAGGCACCTGCTGATAAATGCCAGAACCGCGCAGTTCAACTAGGTCTGTTTGGCTAATAGGGCCTTTAAGGGCGATCGCAGCCAGCGTTCTCAGGGCACCGATACCCAAATCTAAGGGGATCAGCGTATTAACTAAGTGCTTAAATAAGCTGCGCAACTGTAAAGAATAGCCCTCGGTGGTCTCAACGACTTCTAGGGCAGTATCGCGGTGGGCGTAGTCCGACATTAGCTCAATCAAGCCGTCTTCGACTTCGTCGCGATCGCAGCCGGCATACTCAGCAATCTGAGCAATGGAGAGGGGCTGCCCCTTCAAGTACAAAATTGCTTCAATTTTGCTGGTCAGGCTGGGCATATCTGCAATGCCAATTAATCAGTGCTGACCATAGTAAACGATCGCCCATTGCCGTAAGCCGTAAGCTACAGCTTTAGTCCAGGTTGCGTCCGGTCAACTCTACAAAAATATCTTCGAGGTTTGAGGCGCGGGTCATCATGCCTGTTTTATCAGCTTGCTGATCCAAATGGGCGTTGGCGGCATCTAGGGTGGGGAAAAAGGTGTACTGCCAGCGATCGCCTTGTTTTTTCATCACGATGCCCTCTCCGTGGCGCTGGCGCAGTTCTGTGAGGGTGCCAATTTCTATCAGCGTACCCTGATCCAAAATGCCGATGCGATCGCAGAGATACTCCACCTCCTCCATGTAGTGGGTTGTCAGCAGCATCGTCATGCCCTGATGCTGATTGAGACCTTTGATAATTTCCCACAGCCGTCTGCGGGTTTGAGGATCGAGGCCAACGGTTGGTTCATCTAAAAACAGGATTTTAGGCTGGTGCAGCAGCGCCCGAGCAATTTGCAGGCGACGCTTCATCCCACCGGAGAGCGTTTTTACCTTACTGTCGCGGCGATCGCTCAGCTCTACGTAGTCTAGCCATTGGCGAATCGATTGCTGCCGCTGAGGATTGGGGATATGGTGCATCCGTCCGTGGAACTCCATATTTTCCCAAACGGAGAGATCACCGTCCACGCTGGTTTGCTGAAGCACCACGCCGATTTGCTGACGCACCTCTTTGCGCTGACGGCAGACGTCATACCCCGCCACCACGACATCGCCCTGAGACGGCTGGGTCAAGGTGGTCAACATGCGAATCGTGGTCGATTTGCCAGCGCCATTTGGGCCAAGTAATCCAAAAATTTCTCCTGGCTCAATGGTCAAAGACAGATTATTAACGACTGCAACGTTGTCGTATACCTTATGAACATTGGCGAGAGAAACAGAAGCCACCATGGAAATTGCAAAAAATATTGGGTTAAATTTACGGTGCTAGCGACACCAGACATTTGGAAAATACTGGCTGCACCCTCAATAATTTAAGTATCACCTGTGTTGGGCAATCTCAGCCAAACTAAAATAAGTAGTGCAAGTGTTCTTTCTTGAGGTTACTCTTTAAACACGAGATTGATGCACCGCAACCCACAATGCTGAAGAAATCAGGTGTAGCTGCGTGGGCCGCGCAACGCTGATCTGACTGAATTTGTTTAACACTGATAGAAGCTGATGAGAGCCCATATTGAAAATGACGTGCTGTATATCCATACCGATGATGTACCGCCCTATAAAAAAGGG